>NZ_JBEOWJ010000030.1:0-141625 GCF_040295965.1 Streptosporangium sp. NPDC002544
CGGCCGACGGGCCGGCACCCCGGGGGGCAGAAGATCAGCTCGACTTCGCCAGCACCTTGTTGGCCTTGGCCTCGGCGTCGGCCAGGAGCTTGTCGATGTCGGCGTCCTGCCTGGTCAGCACCGCCGACATCGGGACGTCGAGGATCGCGTAGAGCTCCTGGGACTTCGGCGGCTCCAGCTTGTTCTGGATGGTCGCCGATCCCTCCACGAAGGGGGTGAAGTTCTCCACCGGCACCGTGGCGTTCACCTTACGCAGCTCGGTGATCTCCTTGCCCGGCGCGGCGTCGCCGTACAGGTCGGGGATCGGCAGGCCGACCGGGCGGCCCTGCTGCTTGCTGCGCGCGTAGTTGAACTGCCCCTGGCCCGGGGTCAGCTCATGGAACTCCAGCCACAGCATGGCGGCCTTGATCTTCTCGGGCGTGGCCTTGGGGTTGATCATGTAGCCGTCGCCGCCGTTGAGTGAGGCCCTGGCCTCGGGCAGGGCGGTGACCCCGTAGTCCTCGAACTTGCCCTTGAAGTCGTTGTTGACCGTCTGGACGACATCCGGGGCGCCGATCATCATGCCGAGCTTGCCGCCGCCCATCATCCGCATCAGGTCCTCCCACTGGAGGAGCTGCTTGGTGCCCATGCTGTTGTCGGTCCAGCGCATGGTCTTGAGGTTCTCCAGGACGGCCTTGCCCTCCGGGCTGTTGAACGCCGCGGTCTTGCCGTCGGGAGTGACCATCTCGCCGCCCCGCCCGTAGAGGGAGGCGGCGAAGTGCCAGCCACCGGTGTTGCCGGCGCTGTACTCACCGAATCCGACATATCCGGCACCAAGTCCGGAGATCTTCTTCGCGGCCTCCTGCACCTCGGCCCAGGTCTTGGGCGGCGCGGTGGGGTCGAGACCCGCCTGGGTGAACAACTTTCGGTTGTAGACCAGGCCCATGGAGTAGTTGTTCCTGGGAAGGCCGTAGATCTTGTCGCCTTCCTTGAAGATGCTCATGACGTCGGGCCGCAGGTCGCCCAGCTTGGTGACGCTGCCGACGTACGGGCTGATGTCGGCCGCCTGGCCCGCCGCGATGATCTTCTTGACATCGGTGTAGTAAACGTAGAAGACGTCCTCCATCGTGCCGCCGGCCAGCTTCGCCTGGAAGGTGTCCGGGTTGATGCAGGGGAAGGCGTCCTTGCTGTCGATCGTGATGTTCGGATGCAGTTTCTGGAACGCGGCGACGTCCTCGTCCCAGGCGGTTCGCTCCAGCGGGTTGCTCTTCGGCGGCTGGCAGCCGACGGAGATCGTGACCGGAGCATCGGCCCCAGCGGCGCTCGGACTGGTTTCGGCGGCCTTGGATCCGCTGTCGTCGTTGCCGCAACCGGCGGCGGTGAGCGCGATGGCTGCGGCAAGCAGCATCGAGAGCTTGGGGGATTTCATCCGAGGCACTCCTTGGCGGGTCGGTTGCGAGAAACATATAGATACGTGCAGGAAGTAGCAAGAGCCCGTCAGTTCAGATGCAAAAAAGTGACAGTGACGGGCCGGTCATCCCGCCGTAACACCTCGCTGCAACCAAAAAATCCGTCTGACCTGCGAACATGTCGAGACGACGCGGGATGTAGTCATCCGGCTGCAAGAAGATGCTTGATGACGTCATTTTCTTGTCGGAACTTTCAGAAAGCGGTTGTTCGAAGCCGTACCGTCCGGGGCGCCGGAAGGAGGGCCCGGCCGGTGAGATCATGGAGTCCAGCACGCGTGCCGGCTACTATCCCGGCGCCCGCCGGATGAGGATCAAGATGATCGCCGACCGGGGGACGGGCCGGCTGCTGGGGGCCCGGATCGTCGGCCAGGAGGGCGCGGCCAAGCGCATCGACGCCCTGGCCATCGCCGTCTGGCACGAGATGACCGCAGAGGAGATCACCGGGCTCGACCTGTCGTACGCTCCCCCCGTTCGCCCCCGTGTGGGACCCCGTTCTGATCGCCGCACGCAAGACGGCCGAACACGTCGAGCGGCTCGGCCGGAAGGGCTGATCCGCCGGCCCGACCTGGACGCGGCGGCCACGAGAAACCCCGGGTGGATGGTTGGGCCGGATGAGAGCGGGCAAGGGCGAAGAATCCAAGTGCCGATACCGACAAGGAGTAGCAATGCTCACATTGACGGACACCGCAGCCCAGGTAATCCGGGATCTCAGCTCGCAGGTGACGGACTCTCCCGATACCGGGGTCCGCATCTCGTCCCAGAGCGACGGCACCGGATCGCTCATGCTGTCGATCGCCGAACACCCCGAGTCCGCCGACAAGGTGGTGGAGTCGGCGGGAGCACGGATCTTCCTCGACCCGCAGGTCGTGGACATGCTGGACGACAAGTCCCTGGACGCCGACGTCGACGAGGGTGGCGGCGTCGCGTTTCTCGTCACCGAACAGCCTCACTGACCATCCGCCGTAAATCCGGTACGCGTGCCCCGATCCCCCTGGGGGGACCGGGGCGCGTCCGCGTTCTCAGCGCTCCCTCGGCCGTCCTCGTCAGGGGTTGAGCAGGATCTTGATGGCCCCGTCCCGCTTCTTCTGGAAGATCTCGTAGCCGTAGGGGGCCTGGTCGAGCGGGAGCCGGTGGGTGGCCAGGTCCATGACCCCGAGCGGATCGGCGTCATCGGTCACCAGCGGCATCAGGTCGTCGATCCAGCGCTTGACGTGGGCCTGGCCCATCCGCAGCGTGATGCCCTTGTCGAACATCCTCAGCATCGGCAGCGGGTCGGCCATGCCGCCGTAGACGCCGACGACGGAGATCGTGCCACCGCGCCGTACCGTGTCGATGGCCTGGTTGAACGCGGCCAGCCGGTCGACCCCCGCGTTGGACATCAGCGGGGCGGCGATCGCGTCGGGCAGCAGGCCGGTGACGGTGTGGGCGAACTTGGCGACCGGGGAGCCGTGCGACTCCATGCCGACCGCGTCGACGACGGAGTCGGTGCCGCGCCCGCCGGTCAGATCCCTGACCGCCCCGGGGATGTCGCCGGTCACGGACGCGTCGAGCACCTCGACGCCGTGCCCTCGGGCCATCGCGAGCCGCTCCTGCACCCCGTCGACACCGATGACCCGGTAGCCGAGGTGCCTGGCGATCCGGCAGGTCATCTGCCCGATCGGTCCGAGCCCGAAGACCGTGACGCTCCCGCCGTCGGGAATGCCGGCGTACGACACCGCCTGCCAGGAGGTGGGCAGCACGTCGGACAGGTAGACGAACCGCTCGTCCGGCGGCCCCTCGGGGACCTTGATCGGGCCGAACTGCGCCTGCGGGACCCGCAGGTACTCGGCCTGCCCGCCGGGGACCTCGCCGTACAGCCTGGTGTAGCCGAACAGGGCCGCGCCCATGCCCTGGTCGCGGACCTGGGTGGTCTCGCACTGGGCGAAGAGGCTCATGCGGCACATGTGGCAGTGGCCGCAGGCGATGTTGAACGGGATGACCACCCTGTCGCCCGGTTTGACGGCGGTGACCTCGGGGCCGACCTCCTCCACCACGCCCATCGGCTCGTGGCCCAGGATGTCGCCCTCGCCCATGAACGGCCCCAGGACCTCGTACAGGTGCAGGTCGGAGCCGCAGATGGCGGTGGTGGTGATCTTGATGATCGCGTCGTTCGGTTCCTTGAGCGCCGGATCGGGAACCTCCTCGACCCGTACGTCGCGCCTGCCATGCCAGGTGAGAGCCTTCATTTTCCCTCCCCTATCGCGTGAGCTGTGACGATGCCTCCTTACCCGCTCCGTGAGGGCCAAACTGGGTGGTTCTCCGCCGGGGTGCGACCTGCCCGGGAGACCGGCGTGGCCTCCACGGGCAGGGCACGGGCGGGGTCGTGGTCAGTACGGCCAGGTCCAGTCGCGGATCTCGGCGGGATCCTCGCCGTACTCACGGGTGTAGGCGCGAGCGCTCAGCCGGCGGTCCATCATGTGCTGACGCAGATGCGCCGACCGCTCCGCCAGCCCGGGAACCCGGTCGATGACATCCATGACCAGGTGGAAACGGTCGATGTCGTTGAGCATGGCCATGTCGAACGGAGTGGTGGTGGTCCCCTCCTCCTTGTAGCCGCGCACATGGATGTTGTCATGGCCATGGCGCCGGTAGGTCAGCCGGTGGATCAGCCACGGATAACCGTGGAAGTTGAAGACGACCGGCTTGTCGGCGGTGAAGAGCGTGTCGAACTCCGCGTCCGACATGCCGTGCGGATGCTCGCTCGGCGGTTGCAGCCGCATCAGGTCCACCACGTTGACCACCCGCACCTTCAGCTCGGGCAGGTACTCGCGCACCAGGGCCGCCGCCGCCAGTGTCTCCAGCGTGGGCACGTCCCCCGCGCACGCCAGCACCACGTCCGGCTCGGTGCCGGCATCGCTGCTGGCCCACTCCAGGATGCCCAGGCCCCGGGTGCAGTGCGCGATCGCCTCGTCCATCGGCAGCAGGTCCAGCACCGGCTGCTTACCCGCCACGATCACGTTGACGTAGTCACGCGAGCGCAGGCAGTGATCCGCCGTCGACAGCAGCGTGTTGGCGTCCGGCGGCAGGTAGACCCGCACCACCTCGGCCTTCTTGTTCATCACCACGTCCAGGAAACCCGGATCCTGATGGGAGAAACCATTGTGATCCTGACGCCACACATGCGATGACAGCAGGTAGTTCAACGACGCGATCGGCCGCCGCCAGTGAATCTTCCGGCAGGCCTCCAGCCATTTGGCATGCTGGTTGAACATCGCGTCGACGATATGGATGAACGCCTCGTAGCAGTTGAACAGCCCATGACGGCCGGTCAGCAGGTACCCCTCCAGCCAGCCCTGGCACAGGTGCTCGCTGAGCACCTCCATCACCCGCCCGCCCCTGGCGAGGTTCTCGTCGGTGGGCAGGATCTCGGCGTCCCAGGCCCGGTCGGTGACCTCGAAGACCGCCGACAGCCGGTTGGACGCCGTCTCGTCCGGGCCCATCAACCGGAAGTTGTCGGGGTTGGCGGCGATCACGTCACGCAGGAACATCCCCAGCACCCGGGTGGGCTCCGTCGACACGCGAGCGGGAGCCTTCACCTCGACCGCGTAGTCACGGAAGTCGGGCAGTGCCAGCGGCCGCAGCAGCTCACCGCCGTTGGCGTGCGGATTGGCGCTCATCCGCAGCGGCCCCTCGGGTACCGTCTCCAGGACCTCCGCCACCGGGTGGCCCCGGCCGTCGAACAACTCCTCCGGCCGGTAGGAGCGCATCCACTCCTCCAGCATCGCCAGATGCTCGGGACTGTCACGCACTCTGGTCAACGGCACCTGATGCGCCCGCCAGGTCCCCTCCACCGGCAGACCGTCGACCTCACGCGGCCCCGTCCACCCCTTCGGCGTCCGCAGGACGATCATCGGCAGGCGGTCGGCCCGTCCGTGCCGGTAGTCGGCGATCTGGTCGAACACCCGTTCCAGGGTCTCGGCCATCAGCGCGTGCATGACCTCGGGGTCGTCGCCGGAGACGAAGTGCGGCCGGTAGCCGTACCCCTCCATCAGCTTGACCAGCTCCTCCTCGGGGATCCGGGCCAGCACGGTCGGGTTGGCGATCTTGTAACCGTTCAGGTGCAGGATCGGCAGCACCACCCCGTCACAGGCGGGGTCGAGGAACTTGTTGGAGTGCCAGCTGCCCGCCAGCGGCCCGGTCTCGGCCTCGCCGTCACCGATGACGCAGGCCACCACCAGGTCCGGGTTGTCGAACGCGGCTCCGTAGGCATGGGCCAGGGCATAGCCCAGCTCACCGCCCTCGTGGATCGACCCCGGGGTCTCGGGCGCGACGTGGCTGGGTATGCCGCCGGGAAAGGAGAACTGCCGGAAGAGCCGCTGCATCCCCCGAGCATCCTGCCCCACATCCGGATATTTCTCGGTATAAGAGCCCTCCAGCCAGGCATGCGCCACCGCCGCGGGACCGCCGTGGCCGGGCCCGGCGACGTAGATCATGTCCTGGTCGCGTTCGGTGATGATCCGGTTGAGGTGGGCGAAGCAGAAGTTCAGCCCCGGCGTGGTCCCCCAGTGCCCCAGCAGCCTGGGCTTGATGTGCTCGGGTCGCAACGGCTCGGTCAGCAGGGGGTTGGCCAGCAGGTAGATCTGACCGACCGACAGGTAGTTGGCCGCGCGCCAGTAGGCGTCGACGTGCGCGAGTGCGTCCATACATCGACAGTTCCTCCACGGAGGCGTTCCAACCTCGACGGGGCGAACGTGTTCATCCCGCGTGCCTGGCACGAGCGGGAAGGCGCCCGCGGCGGGCGGCCCCACCTGGGCTCCCCCTGGACGCCCCCGCACCGGGCCGGAGCCGGGATCTCCACACCACCGTGATCATCTGTGTCTCCTGTCCCATTACGGTATTGAGGTGGAATGTACGAAGATCTCCGGGTGAGCCGATGGCACCGTGGCGGTGTTCGAGGATGCGGTGGTCCCCCTCGCCGGGAACGTCGGGAGTGAGCAATGAGATTTGTCGGGTTTCGGGATGGTCGTCAGGTCCGGGTGGGAGTGCTGACCGGCACCGACCAGGTGGTGCCGCTGGCCGAGGTGAGCGAGTTCTACGAGGACCTGCCCGGCTGGACCGCCAGGGCGCGCGAGCTCACCACCGGTGAGCCGGCGGGCGAGCCGGCAGGTGAGCTGGCGTTGGGCGAACTGAGCCTGGCTCCGGCGGTGACCGGTTCCGCACGGGTGCTGTGCGTCGGGTTGAACTACCGAGAACACGCCGCAGAAGGCGGTTTCTCCACCCCGGAGACACCGACGATCTTCGGACGGTGGACGACGTCGCTCGCGGTCGACGGGACGCCCGTGCCGGTGCCGCCGGACGAGGCGGGCCTGGACTGGGAGGTCGAACTGGTCGCGGTGGTCGGTACGGCCATGCGGTGCGTGGACCCGGAGACCGCGCTCGCCGGGGTGTTCGGCTACGCGGTCTTCAACGACCTGAGCGCCCGGCGGGCACAGCGGCTGACCGCGCAGTGGACGCTCGGCAAGAACTCCGACCACAGCGGGCCGATCGGGCCTGTCGTGACCGCCGACGAGGTGGGCGACCCGGCCGGCGGCCTCCGGCTGGTGACCCGGGTCAATGGCGAGGTCGTCCAGGACGGCGACACCAAGGACATGATCTTCCCGGTCGGGCAGGTGCTGGCGCACCTGAGCCGGACGATGACGCTGCTGCCCGGAGACCTGGTGGCGACCGGCACGCCCTCGGGGGTGGGGCACGCACGCACCCCGGCGTGGTTCCTGCGGCCCGGTGACGTGGTCGAGGTGGAGATCGACCGGCTGGGCTCGGTGCGCAACCCGATCGTGGCCTGGCCGGAGAGCTGAAACGACGTCGCAGGCGTCTTGGCCGGTGCGCTTCCATATCGCGGCGCGCCGGGATGAGAGGCCGTTCGAGGAGAGGAACCCCTGAGTGAGAATCGCCATCATCGGCGGAGGCCTCGGCGGGCTGGCCGCCGCCCTGCTGCTGCGGCAGGCGGGTGTCGAGGCAGTCGTGTACGAGCAGACCGCCGAGCTGCGTGAGGTCGGCGCCGGGATCGTGGTGGGCCCCAACATGGTCCGTCCCCTGGCGCGGGCCGGTCTCGGCGAGCGGCTGGCGTCCTTCGCCGTGCCACTGGAGGCCGCCTGGGAGTTCCGGCGCTGGCAGGACGGCCGGGTGCTGTTCTCCCAGCCGATGGGCGAGGAGTGCCGCCGGCTGTACGGCGCCGACTGCTACGTCGCGCACCGGGCCGACCTGCTCGAGATGCTGCTGGAGGCACTGCCCTCGGACGCGGTCAGGGCCGGCCGGAGGCTGGAGACCTTGCGCCAGGACGGCTCCGAGGTCGAGCTGGTCTTCACCGACAGCCGGGGCGAGAAGACGACGGTGACCGCCGACGGGGTGATCGGCGCAGACGGCATCCACTCGGCGGTACGGCCCACGGTCGTCGAGGAGGCGCCGCCGCGTTTCTCCGGGCTGTGCGCCTACCGGTGCCTGGTCGAGGCCGAGCACGCGCCGGAGCTGGCGCTACGCCGGGTGCAGACGCTCTGGCTGGGCCCGGGCCGTCACTTCGTCCACTACCCCATCAGGGACAGAAAGCTGATCAACATCGTCGCGATCGTGCCCGCCGGCGACTGGCGTGTCGAGTCGTGGACCGCAGAGGGGCGGATCGAGGACCTGGCGCGCGAGTTCGAGACCTGGGACCCGCGGCTGAGGCAGCTGGTCGCCTCGGCCACCGAGACCAGGCGCTGGGCCCTGTACGACCGCACCCCCCTGGAGCGCTGGACATCCGGGCGGGTGGCCCTGCTGGGTGACGCCGCCCACTCGATGCTGCCCTTCCTCGGCCAGGGAGCCGCCCAGGCGGTCGAGGACGCGGTGGTCCTCGCGAGCTGCCTGCGTGCCGCCACCCGCGAGACGGTGGCGCAGGCGCTGGCCCGCTATGCGGAGATCCGCCGGCCCCGGGCCTCGCAGGTGCAGCTGATGAGCCGTGGCCGCGAGGTGCAGAACCACCTGCCCGACGGGCCCGCCCAGCTGGAGCGCGACGCGGCCTTCGCCGGCGGCGACCCGCTCCGGCAGAACGCCTGGCTCTACGGCCACGACCCCGAGACGATCATGGCAGGCTGAGGCGGCCCGGCCTCGCGCCGCAGGGCTCCGGCCCGCTCGGGGTGGGAACACCCGGCGGCGCGGGTGGTCGCTCCACCTTGCACACCCCGCCCAGGCCGGCCGGCAGCCCTGACATGAGGTAGACGACGCCCCTGGTGCGAACGACCGGCACGCCATGAGGCCGGCGGCGTCCTCGCTCCCGCCGATGGCGTGGACGTTCCGCCTTGCGCCGGGCGAACTCCTGGGCGGTGGTGCCGACGCCGACCACGATCGCGTCGCCCCCTTCGACCGGGGAGACCGCGAGATCGGCGATGGCCCGCTTCACGGTCCGGCCGTGACATCGCCCCGGGACTCGGTGGACGTCACGGTGGACGTCATCGACCGCGGCCACCCCTCGGCGGCATCGGTGAGCAGGTCACGGGCATGCATGATGGCGGCGGGGGTGTCGGGGAAGATCAGGCCGTCGCGACGCAGATGGTCGGCCACCCCGAGCGCGGCCAGAACCTGATCGTGGCCGGGCCGGATGCCGGACAGCAGCACGACGATGCCGCGGTGTTCCAGATCGGTGATCACCTCTCCCAGCACCCGCGCCCCGGTGGCGTCGAGAGTGGAGACCCGGGACATGCGCAGGATCACCACGCGCGTGTCGGCGACCTCCGACAGCTCCAGCAGGAACCGATGGGCGGCGGCGAACACCAGCGGCCCGTCGAACCGGTAGGCGACGATGTGCTCCCGCAGAAGCCGGTACTCCTCCTCGCTGTGGTCACCGCTCTCCAATGGCACCCGCTGCACCTGCGCGTTCCTGACGATGGCGCGCAGCGCCAGGACGATCGCCGTACCGATGCCGACGGCGACCGCGGTCACCAGGTCCACGGCGACCGTGACGACGAAGGTGAGCAGCATGACGAGCCCGTCACCACGTGTCGCGCGCGCGATGGCACGCAGCGAGCCGACCTCGACCATCCGCACCGTCGTGGCCAGCAGCACACCGGCCAGCGCCGCCAGCGGGATGTGCCCGACGACTCCGGACGCGGCGAGCACGATCACGGCCAGCACCACCGCGTGGGTGAGCGCGGCCAGGCGGGAGCGGGCGCCCGAGCGGACGTTGACCGCGGTGCGGGCGATGGCGGCGGTGGCCGGGATGCCGCCGAACAGCGGCGCGGCCAGATTGGCGATGCCCTGGCCGAAAAGCTCGCGGTCAGGGTGGTGTCTCTCGTTGACGCTCATCCCGTCGGCCACGGAGGCGCACAGCAGGCTTTCCAGGGCCGCCAGCGCGGCGACGGCCAGCGCCGAGGGAAGCAGCGCGGCTATCGCGCCGGTGTCGAGGAAGCCCAGCGAGGGGGCGGGCAGACCGGCGGGAAGCGCTCCGATGCGGGCGACATCAAGGCCGGCGAAGACGGTGACCATCGTCGCCAGCGCCACGCCGATCAGCGAGAAGGGCAGGCCGGGCCGCAGGCGGGCACCGACCAGCATGAGGGCGGCCACCGCCACGGCCATCACCACCGGCACCGGGTCGGGGGCGGCGGCGAAACGGGCGACGGCCTCGGCGGCCACCCGCCAGACCTGCTCCCCGTCCACTCCCGAGACCCCGAGGGCGGCGGGCACCTGCTGCAGCGCGATCACCATGGCGATCCCGGCGGTGAACCCCTCGATGACCGAGGTGGGGATGAACTGAACGTAGCGGCCGACCCTGGCCACCGCGAGCCCGACCAGCACCACCCCGGCCAGCAGTCCGACCATCAGCACACCGGGTGCGCCGAACCGGTGCACGATCGGCAACAGCACCACGGTCATCGCGCCGGTCGGCCCGGAGACCTGCAGGTTGCTCCCGCCGAAAACCGCCGCGAGCGTCCCGGCGACGATCGCGGTGACCAGACCTGCCTGGGCCCCCATCCCCGAGCTGACCCCGAAGGCCAGCGCGAGGGGCAGCGCCACGACCGCCACGGTCAGCCCGGCCAGCAGATCCCGTCGCGGATCGCGACGTGCGGGTGCCCAGTCGGCGCGAGTGGGCAGCAGGTCCGACAGGCGGGCCCGCAGCCGCCCTGCGGCGGCGGGCGTGCTCACCCGCGAGCCTCGGCGCGCAGTTCGGCGAGCAGCTCACCCTGCTCGGCGAGCAGCTCGGTCAGGATGGATCGCGCCGCGAACATCAAGGTGGCCACATCCGGGGTGGAGAGCACGTACACGACGGTGGCGCCCTCCCGGGTGGCGGTCACCAGCCCGGCACGGCGCAGCACCGCCAGCTGCTGGGAGAGGTTGGAGGCCTCGACGTCGATGGCGCTCAGCAGATCCCGCACCGGCAGGGGGCCGTCCTGCAGCAGCTCCAGCACCCGGACACGGACCGGATGGCCGAGGGTGCGAAAGAGCTCGGCCTTGGCCTGGTGCAGTGGCACCGGCATGATCACGCGGCCCCGGCGACTGGCCCGCCACCGGGGGGGCGTACATCGACGCAGTGCCGGGCGGCGATGCGCAGCAGGTTCTCCAGGCGCCCGGTCAGGACCTCGACCGCGTGATCGTCGGAGGCCCGGCGCATGAGCTCCAACTCGCCGTCGACATCGGCTATGCGCGCCCTTAACTCCGCCGCGAACTCGCTCTCGCTCACGCCCCCCACCTCCCGTGGATCAGGTCATCCCCGGCGTCCGGTTTACCGGCACACCCTTCCTGATGATGTGCCAAATTGCATAATTCTTCAAATCGTAATGACGTTGGCTATGATGGCGGGAGCCGTTTTCCACAGGTCCCCGGCCGGTCGGGCCCGATCAATGACGGATCGACCGCCAAGCGGGATACTTGGTGCGGCTACCGCGGGCTGACCTGCGGCGTCAGAGCGCGCCAGCCGGCGATGCGACAGTGACGAGAGGCCGAGCACGGCCTGCGTGAGGGAGTACAGCCAATGGGACGGGGCCGAGCCAAGGCGAAGCAGACAAAGGTTGCTCGCGAGCTGAAGTACAGCAGCCACAGCATGGATCTCGACCGGTTGCGTAAGGAGTTGGGCGCCGGTGACGACACCGCGCCGGAGAGCGAGGCCGACGACCCTGTCGGCGAGCCGACAGGCAGGTAGGGCTGGTTGCGCGGGGTTTCACGGATCGAGGGAACGGCCCGTGCCCCCGAGTACGGCGGCGAATCCCGCGCAACATCCTGCAACATCATTGAGGCGACCAGGCAGAGCTGCTTACCGTCACGGTTGTGCGATACCGCCGCACGGCGGGTCACACCCCCCGTACGGCGCGTCGACGGAGAGCTCTGGCGGGTCCCACCTCATCAAGACGGTGACCGGCTGCCCCTTCCCCCCGGACACCGGGATCTGCCAGTTCACACGCCGTGGCCCCGGGAAGAATCGCCGGCTCCCGCGAGGTCATGCCTCGCCGAGGCGGAAAGTCTCCCTGGGCCACGGCCACCACCCATCGCGTGTGCCGGAGAGGCCTTGACGAACCGCTACGGGGCCCAGTTCGGGCCCGACATCACCTTCCTCGGCGTCGACCGATGCTCACTGGATGACCCCGCCGGCTATGCGGGCGCCGACGTCGTGATCGTGGGGGCGCCGTTCGACGGCGGCACCTCGCACCGGCCAGGAGCGCGCTTCGGGCCACAGGCGATCCGGATGACCGACTACCTGCCACACGACGGGGCGCGCCCCAGCCTGGCACTGCGCACCGACGGGCTGCGCGACCTGCGCGTCCTGGACGCCGGTGACGTCGAGATGCCGCCCGGCGACATCCTGGCCTCGCTGTCCGCGCTGGAGGCCGCCGTCGAGAAGGTGGCCCGAGCCGGAGCCATCCCGGTGGTCCTGGGCGGTGACCACTCGATCGCCTTCCCCGATGCCAAGGGCGTGGCCAACGTCCTCGGGCACGGCCGGATCTCGATGATCCACTTCGATGCCCACGCCGACACCGGCGACATCGAGTTCGGCTCGCTGTGGGGGCACGGGCAGCCGATGCGCAGGCTCATCGAGTCGGGGGCGCTGCGTGGCGACCGGTTCCTGCAGATCGGCCTGCGCGGCTACTGGCCGCCGCCGGAGACGCTGGACTGGATGGCGGAGCGCTCGATGCGCTCGTACGAGATGACCGAGATCGTGCACCGCGGCCTGACGGAGTGCCTCACCGAGGCCTTCGCCATCGCGACCGACGAGTGCGACGGTGTCTTCCTGTCCATCGACATCGACGTGTGCGACCCGGGTCACGCGCCGGGCACCGGGACGCCCGAGCCCGGCGGCATCACCGCGCGCCAGCTCCTCGACTCCGTACGGCGCATCTGCCTGGAGTTGCCGGTCGTCGGAGTCGACGTGGTGGAGGTCAGCCCGCCCTACGACCACGCGGACATCACCGCCGCGCTGGCCAACCGCGTGGTTCTCGAGGCGTTGAGCGCCATCGCCCGGCGGCGGCGCGACGCCCGGGACGGTACGGCGTGGAACCCGCTGCTTCCCCTGCTCGCCGACCGCCCGGACCGCTGAGAGGTCTACCTGGCTCTCGGGCGGTTGCCCCACCTGGGCTTGCGGAACAGATCGCGCCGCTCCAGCAGGTAGACGAGCTTCGAGGCCGCGAGCCTGACGGCCTCCTCGTGCCGGTGGCGCTTCTGCGGTACGGCGGCGCTCCAGCGCTCAAGCAGCAGGGCGATCTCCTCGGCGAGTTCGCCGATCACCCGGTAGCGGGTGCTGAAGGCGTAGAGGTCCCCGTGCACCGCGTTCACCAGGTCCTCCTCGACCCGGTGGGCGAGCGGCCTGACCCGGCGGAGGATCCCGGCCTCCATCGCCGGAGTGACCGGTGCCCGGCGGGCGTCGCCCTCGGGCACCATGATGAGAGCCCGGACCCGCGCGACGGCCAGGGCACGCTCGGCCTGTGGGGTCGAGGGGTGCTCGGCGAGGTCCAGGAGGCGGCGGAGGGTCTCCTGTGTCTTGTCGTCGAACATGGAAACCCAATCCGCCTTCGCGTCCGGTGTTTTCGCCGGACCGGGAGAGCGGGTCTCGGCGTCGGCATCCGCGCATGCCGCGCATGTGCGATCACATGCTATTCGACCCGATGGGCACGGGCGGCTCCCGGTGTGCCCCCTGCTCCCCGGGGATGGCCTCGGCCCCTCGCTCGTGGTGTCCGCTCCCGGCCACCGGACGATGCTAAAGGGTGTACGGCAGGGTTTCACCCCTTTTGTCGAATCCGGTATTCGACAGCCCCGCAAGCCTGCTTTTTCCGCTAATAGCCTCACTCCTCGGTTTTTCTGCGAATACAGTCCAGCTCTATCGGACGGCGCCCCCTTCGCGGAAGGGCGGAGGAGAGTGGACGGGGTGGCTCACGGCCATGGATCCGATCGGTGACGATCTGCTCAGAATCATCAGGCCTGAGATCGGGTACCGGGAGGGACCCGGCCAGCACAGCAAGTTCGGTGAGTGGTACGCGGCCAACGTGGTCCAGGACCCGCAGTACGAGACGGCCCCGTGGTGCGCGATGTTCATCGCCTGGGCCGCGGAACGGGCGGGCGTACAGCAGTACGTCGGGCAGTTCGCCTGGACCCCGTCGCAGGCCCGCTGGTTCGAGACGAACGGCGCCTGGTCGCGGACACCCGAGCCGGGCGCCCTGGTCTTCTTCGACTGGTCGGGCGGCAAGGACATCAAGGGGATCGACCACGTCGGTGTCGTCGAGAGTGTCGAGGGTGGAACGATCCACACCATTGAAGGGAACGTCGACCGGGTCTGGCTGAAGCGCAAGACGCGCGACCAGAGCAAGGTCGTGGGCTACGGCCTGCCGCGCAAGGTCAAGGAGAACCTGGCGGGAAAGAACGACACCGCCCCGCAGCAGATCGGCCGGATCGAGGTCCGCCCGGCACTCGCCCCGGCCTCCACCGCCCTGACCGACACCTCGGGTACGCCCCCCGTCTCCATGGAGACCGCCGTGGTCGCGGGGCTGCTGACCTTCGTCCTCGGCACCTCGTTCGTCCTGTCCCGGCTGCGTCCCCGCGTCTCGGCGGGACGGCACCGCAGGAGGAACGGGCGGCAGGAGGCTCGGCGGCGGGCGGAACGGCGGACCGGTGGAGCGCCCCCGGCCGGGGCCTCGCTCTCCCTGGCCGGGGCACCCGAACAGGACGGGGCCGGCAGTCCGGAGACGCTCCGGGTGCGCAGACCGGGCTGGGCGCACGAGCCGTACCGCGCGGATCACCCACGGCCCGTCAGCGGCCTTACCCCCGAGACCTCCGCCCCCGAGACCCCGGCCCCCGAGGCGGAGGCGCGCCGGGCCGCGTGACCCCCCGGGCCGGTGAGCGCGGACTCACAGGTTGATTAATAAGGTTAGGCAAAGCTAAGTTACTGGAAACGGCACTTCCCAGTAAAGGCGGCGTGATGACAGCGGGCGGCGAGCAGACCCTGGAGCGGACGGCGGGGGTTCCGGTCTACCGGGGCCACCACGTGGAGGTTCTGCGGACGGCACGGCTCAGCCCGAGCTTCGTCCGGGTCACCTTCGGCGGCGAGGACCTGGCGGGCTTCGCCGACAAGGGCTTCGACCAGCGGATCAAGGTGATCCTCCCGCTGCCGGACGGCAGCCTCACCCCCCTGGGCGACGGGGACGACTGGTACCAGCGGTGGCGTGCGCTCCCGCAGGAGCTGCGCAACCCGATCCGCACCTACACCGCCCGCGCCGTCCGGCCTGAGCGGCGCGAGCTCGACGTCGACTTCGTCCTGCACGGTGAGACCGGCCCCGCGTCCCGGTGGGCGACCCATGTGACCCCCGGAGACCGGGTCGTGGTGGTCGGCCCCAACGCCGCCCACCCCGGCCCCACCGGCGGCCAGGAGTGGGCGCCGCCCGCCGGGGCGACGCACCTGCTGCTGGCCGGGGACGAGACGGCCGTGCCCGCCATCACCACGATCGCCGAGTCGCTCCCCGGTTCCGTGCCCGCCACGGTGCTGCTGGAGGTCCCCGAGGCCGCCGACGCGCTCGCCCTCGATGTCCGCCCGGGTGTGCGGGTCACCTGGCTGCCCCGCGGGAGTGCCCGCCACGGCGACCTGCTCATTCCCGCCGTCCGCGACGCCCTGAGCGCGCTCGCCGCACCGGCGGGCACCGCCCCCGATGCCGCCGCCCCGCTGGAGGACGTCGACGTCGACACGGAGATCCTTTGGGAGGTCCCTGACTCCTCCACGACCGACGGCCTGTACGCCTGGCTGGCGGGCGAGGCGGGGATGGTCAAGCTGCTCCGCCGCCACCTGGTACGGGAGGCGGGAATCGACCGCTCCGCGGTGGCCTTCATGGGCTACTGGCGGCTGGGACGCGCGGAGAGCGCCTGAACCCGGCGGCAGAGGCCCCGCGGGGCCTTTGCCGTTCCGTACCCGAAAACCTGCCGACTCCTTGCCCCGAGGCGGGGCCGGACAGGTGTCCGGGCCGCGTAGCTTGAGGGCGTAGGGTACCCGGCTCGCGACCTGGGAGGGCCGACATGACAGCAGCACGGCCCGGCCCTCAGGACCCGGCGGGAGCCCCCGGATACCCGCCCATCGCCGACCACGGGTTGATCGGTGACCTGCGCACCGTGGCGCTGGTGGACACCCGCGGCACGATCGACTGGTACTGCTGCCCGCGCTTCGACGCGCCGAGCGTGTTCGGCTCGATACTGGACACCGCCCAGGGCGGCTCGTTCGAGCTGGGCACCGATGTGCCCGCGAGAACCAGGCAGTTCTACTTCCCGGACACCAACGTGCTGATCACCCGGTTCTCCGCGACCGACGGGGTGGGCGAGATCCAGGACTTCATGCCGGTCGTCGACGACTGCGGCGAGTGCGACCGGCACCGGCTGATCCGGCGGGTGAGATGCGTACGGGGATCACTGCCGTTCCGGGCACGGGTGGCTCCCAGGTTCGACTACGGCAGGCAGTCCCACATCCTGAGCATGCGGGACGGCCGGGCGATCTTCGAGTCACCGTCGCTCCGCCTGACCCTCGCCTCCAGCGCGACCCTGGAGGCGGACGGTCAGGACGTACGCTCGGAGTTCAAGCTCAACGAGGGCGAGTGGGCGGTGTTCGCCCTCGACAGGCTCAGCGATGACCTGGCCCCGCGCCCGTGCCCGATCGAGGAGGCCGAGGAGCAGTTCACCGCCACCGTCGCGTTCTGGCGCCGCTGGCTGTCGGCGTCGCGCTACCGCGGCCGGTGGCGGGAGATGGTGCACCGCTCCGCGCTCACACTGAAGCTCCTCACCTACGCGCCCACCGGCGGGATCGTGGCCGCCGCGACGACCAGCCTGCCCGAGCGGATCGGCGGGGAGCGCAACTGGGACTACCGGTACGTCTGGATCCGCGACTCGGCGTTCTGCGTGTACGCGCTGCTCAGGCTGGGCTTCGGCGAGGAGGCCGAGGCGTTCATGAACTTCCTGTCCAAGCACGTCAGCCACGACTGCGGCGGCCCCTCCGGGCCGTTGCAGATCATGTACGGCATCGACGGGCGCACCGAACTGCCCGAGGTCGAGCTACCCCACCTGGAGGGCTACCAGGGCTCGGCCCCGGTGCGCGTCGGAAACGCCGCCGTGGACCAGCTCCAGCTGGACATCTACGGCGCTCTCCTCGACTCGATCTACCTCTACGACAAGTGGCACCGGCCGATCTCCAGCGACCTGTGGGAGGAGGTCCACCTCCTGGTCGACTGGGTCTGCGACAACTGGGACCGGCCGGACGAGGGCGTGTGGGAGACCCGCGGCGGGCGCAAGAACTTCGTCTACTCGCGGCTGATGTGCTGGGTGGCGATCGAACGGGCCATGCGGATGGCCGCCCACCGCGGCCTGCCCGCCGACACGCAGCGCTGGCAGCTGGCCCGCGACGCGATCTACCGGCAGATCATGCGGCGCGGCTGGTCGGAGCGGCTGCGGGCGTTCGTCCAGCACTTCGACGACGACGTCCTCGACGCCTCGGTGCTGATGATGCCGCTGACCAAGTTCATCTCCCCCACCGACCCCAAGTGGCTGTCCACCCTCGACGCGCTCGGCGCGAACCTGGTGTCGGACGCGCTGGTCTACCGCTACGACCCCTCGGTCAGCCCGGACGGGCTACACGGGCAGGACGGCACGTTCTCGATCTGCTCGTTCTGGTACGTCGAGTCGCTCACCCGCGCCGGGCGCCTGGACGAGGCGCGGCTGGCGTTCGAGAAGATGCTCACCTACGCCAACCACCTCGGCCTGTACGCCGAGGAGATCGGGCAGACCGGCGAGCAGCTCGGCAACTTCCCGCAGGCCTTCACCCACCTCTCGCTGATCAGCGCCGCGTTCAACCTCGACCACGCCCTGGGCTGATCCCCCGGCCACGGCGGGCGGGCGCCCAAGACCCGGACCGCCAGGAGCACCCGTGCCGACCGGGCCGCTCAGCGGGCGCTGTCCCGAACCGGCGGCTTGACCACGGTCCAGATCGTGACGGGCGCCATGGGCCGCCAGCCGGTGAAGCCACCGGCCGGGGCGGTCCTGCTGACCGCCAGCCGGACCAGGTCTCCACCGAGTTCCCCCTGCCAGGAGGCCAGAACCGCCTCCGACTCGACGGTCACCGCGCCGGCCACCAGCCTGCCGCCCGGTCGCAGCGCCTCCCAGCAGCCCTCCACCACCCCGGGAACGGTCACCCCACCGCCGATGAAGACGGCTCCCGGCGCCTTCAGCCCGGCGAGTGCGGCGGGGGCGGCACCGGTCACCACGTCGAGACCGGGAACTCCCAGCGCCGCGGCGTTACGGGCGATCACGTCCGCCCGTGAGGGGTGGGATTCCACCGCGACGGCCCGGTTCTCCGGATGGGCACGCATCCACTCGACACCGATGCCGCCCGCCCCCGCACCGATGTCCCACAGCAGCTCGCCCGGAGTGGGCGCCAGCCGGGACAGGACGACCGCGCGCACCTCGCTCCCGGTGAGCCGGCCGTCGTGCTCGAACACCTCGTCCGGCAGGCCGGGCAGGCGGGGCAGCGGAACGGTCCCGGCATCGGCACGGCACTCCACGGCGACGACGTTGAGAGCGTGGGCCACCGGCAGGGACCACTGACCGGCCGTACCGGAGATCACCCGCTCCTCGGTGCCGCCCAGCCTTTCCAGGACCGTCATCGCGCTCGCGCCGTAACCTCGGGCGGCGAGCAACCCGGCGACCCCGGCCGGAGTGCGGCCGTCGGCGCTGAGGACCAGGACCCGGCGGCCGTCCTGGACGGCGGGGTGCAGCACCTCGACGGGACGCGCCACGAGGCTGACCACCTCGACCCGGTCGACCGCCCAGCCGAGCCTGGCGCAGGCCAGGGAGACCGACGACGGGTGCGGCAGGATCCGGACCCGGTCGGCGCCGAGCAGCCGTACCAGGGTCGCGCCGATGCCGTGGAACATGGGATCGCCGCTGGCCAGCACGCACACCCGGCGGCCCCGGTGGGGGGCGATCAGCCGGGGCAGGGCGGGGAGCAGCGGGGAGGGCCAGACGACGCGCTCGGCGCTGGGCTCGGGGAGAAGCCCCAGCTGCCGAGCGCTCCCCATCAGGACCTCGGCGGCGTGCAACTCGCGCCGCGCCTCCTGGGAGAGCCCGGCCCAGCCATCGGCTCCGATGCCGACGACGGTGACGAGGTCAGACATCACCCACCCCTTCCCGATGCCGTTTCCACCGGGCGACATGCTAGCCCGGTGCCGGGTCCGGCCGCGGATCGCGGCCAGGCCCGGCGACGGTCAGCCGTGCACCGGTGCGGCGGGTGGGCGCGGGCACGCCGCGACCACCCGCCGCCGCTCAGCTCGCCGGGTTGAAGATGACGTCATCGGGCGTGATCCGCACGGTGATGCGCTGTTCATCCGGCTTACGGAAGGGATAGGACTCCACACCGAGATACTTGTTCGCCAGGCCGTCGATGACCTCGTCCGCGCCCTCCAGCTCCAGCCGGGCCTTCCCCGAGACGCTGACCAGGTGGTAGGCGTTCTGGGGGTCCAGGACGCTCACCGACACGCGCGGGTCCTCGCGCAGGTGACGCTCCTTGGCCCGGCCCACGGCCGTGTTGAAGACGACGTCGTCTCCGTCGACGTCAACCCACACGACCGTGCTGTGCAGCGAACCGTCCGGCCTGACGGTGGTCACCCAGGCATGAATCGGCTGTTTGAGCAGGTTCTTGGCGTCTTCGCTCAGTTTTCCCACGGGAACCTCCACCTCATGGACGATGTCTACAAGGCAGTCGAACATCGCTCGCACGTGATCGATTCCACCTCCGCTGAGAAAACCGCCGGCGATTCGCGGAACCGGGCGCGTCTCGGCGGGCAACCGTCCGGGAGGGCGGCGGTCATCGAGGCTTCGCGGGCGGATCCGGCGCTGAGTCCGCTTCGGCGACGATCCCTTCCCCGGCAGCCCGCGCACCCGGTCGCCGCACCCTCGGCAGACGGCATCCTGGTAGGCATGAGTTATCGCATATGCGTGGTGTGCATGGGAAATATCTGCCGGTCGCCGATGGCCGAGGTCGTGCTGAGAAAGACCCTCGACGAGCACGGCCTCGGAGATCGCGTCACGGTCGACAGCGCGGGCACCGGCGGCTGGCATCAGGGCGACCCGATGGACCCGCGGGCCGCCGAGATGCTCGCCGACCACGGCTACGACGGCTCGCGGCACCGGGCCCGGCAGTTCCTGCGTGACTGGTACGGCCGGATCGACCTGGTGCTGGCCATGGACACCCGCAACCTGAGCGCCCTGCGCCGCCTTGCCCCCAAGGGGGCGGACGTGCGCCTGTTCCGCTCCTTCGACCCCACGGCCCCGGAGGGCTCCGAGGTGCCCGACCCCTACTACGGTGAACGTGAGGGTTTCGCCGAGGTACTGGAGATGGTCGAAGCGGCGAGCAGGGGTCTGGCCGGGCACCTGATGATCACCCTTAGGTGAGACTCCCCCGGCGTTGCTGTTCGGCTCGCTGTGGAGAGCCATCGCCTTTACAAAGTAAGCCGAAGGCCCGGCAGCCGGAAGGATCACACGTCCCGGCGAGCGAGCGCGACGGCGGCCGCGGTGAGCGCGACGACGACGTACAGGAACATCACCGCCAGCGCCGCGGGCGGCGACAGCCCGATCCCGGCGGCCGCCTCGCCCAGCCCGACCGCCACCGGCGGCTCACCCGTGGCCTGGGCGGTCAGGTCCTCCAGCAGCACCGAGCCGATCCTGGCGTTCCACGGATCGGGCAGCAGGAGCGCGAACCTCGGGAACACGTACAGGTACACGACGACGGCGGTGATCGCCCCCGCGGTGGAGCGCAGGACGGCGCCCACGCCTAGCCCGATCATGGCGAGCACCACCACCGACAGCCCCCCGGCGAAGATCTTCGGAAATTCCTGCGACAGTGACGCGGCGAAGTCCGGGATCGGGCGGTCACCGATGATCAACCGGCTGACGAAGAAGGTGATGAAACCGCTCGCCTGCCCCACCGTGAACGCGACGGCGGCCACGACCGCGGCTCTGCACGCCAGCACGACTCCCCGCTGCGGCAGCACCGTGAAGCTGGTGCGGGCCATGCCGGTGGCGTACTCGGAGGTGAACGAGAGCACGCCGAGCACGGCCATGCAGATCTGCACCGGCATCAGGATGATCTGCTCGGGACGCGCCGCGCGCAGGGTGAGCCGCCCCTCGGGCGGCAACCCGTCCCAGAGGCTGCCCACGTACAGGGTGAACACGGCCGCGAGCACGACGAAGACCGCGACGACCGCCAGGACGTACCAGGTGGAGCGGACCGTGCGGAGCTTCAGCCACTCCGCGGCCGGCACGTCGACAGCCATCAGGCCACCCGGTCCCTCGCGCCGCGACAGACCGGTCATCGCCCGCCCGCCCGGTGCTCGACGCTGTCAGCGGTCAGCTCCATGTAGGCCTCCTCCAGGGAGGCACTGCGCGGGGTGACCTCGTGCACGGCGAGGCCGCTCCCCGCGGCCAGGTCACCGATCGCCGCGACGTCCAGTCCCCTGACGACCACTCCCCCGCCCGGCTCCGTCTCGACCGTCGCCCCGGCGGCCTCCAGCACTCCGGTGAGCTCGGCGGCCCGGGGGGAGCGCACCAGCACGCCCCGGTCATGGCGGGCGGCCAGTTCTCCGACCGTGGTCTCGGTGACCAGCCTGCCGCGGCCGATGATCACGAGGCGATCGGCGGTGAGCTCCATCTCGCTCATCAGGTGGCTGGAGAGCAGCACGGTGCGTCCCTCTGCGGCCAGCGAACGCATCAGATGGCGGATCCACCGCACGCCCTCCGGATCGAGCCCGTTGACCGGCTCGTCGAACATCAGCACCCCCGGGTCGCCGAGCAGCGCCGCCGCGATCCCCAGCCGCTGACGCATGCCGAGGGAGAAGCCGCCGACCCGCCTGCGGGCGACTCCGGCCAGGCCGACCTGCTCCAGGACGTCCGTCACCCTGGAGAGCCCTATCCGGTTGCCACGCGCCAGGCAGCGCAGGTGGTCGAGCGCGCTGCGGCCGCCGTGCACCGCGTTCGCGTCGAGCAGCGCGCCGACCTCGCGCATCGGGTACCGCATCGTGGCGTAGCGGCGCCCGTTGACGAGCCCGTGGCCCGAGGTGGGGGCGTCCAGGCCGAGCAGGACGCGCATGGTGGTCGACTTGCCCGCGCCGTTGGGGCCGAGGAAACCGGTGACCAGCCCCGGTTTCACCTGGAACGACAGCCCGTCCAGCACGGCCTTGTCACCGTGGCGTTTGGTCAGCCTCATGATTTCGATCATGTCGTCGAGGCTCTCGCGGGGCGGGTCGCGCCCGCGTCGGCCTACGGCGGGCACTTCACGCTCGGCCCCGGGTCCGACGACGGCGGCCACGGCGCGCGAAGGTGGGCCCCGGGGATGACGTCCTTGAGGTGGAGGCGAGGACACGACCCCGGCGGATACCGTTCCAGCGTGGACGACTCACTCTTCCTGAGCCGCTGGAGCCATGACCGGCTCGTCCGCCTCGATGCCGTGGCGGCGGCCGGATACGCGGTCGCGCTCCTGTTGCTCGCGGCCGGAAGCCCGGATCCCGCGGTGCCCACCTGGGCGGAGTACCTGGTCCTGGCCGGGGTCGCCCTGCCGCTCGCGGTGCGGCGGCTGTGGCCGCTCACCGTCTTCTGCGCCGTCCTCGCGATGTCGCTGGCGTCCGTCCTTCTCGGCCTGGCGCACGACAGGTTCGCGGCGGCGGCCTTCGCGATCTACATGGTGGCGCTCACCCTGCCCCGGCCGCGCGGGGAGCCCACGCTCGCGATCGGCGCCTGCAGCGCGGTGGCCGTCCTGCTGCTGTCGGTGGCGGGTACCCCCGGCCAGGCGGCGAACATCGCCGGGGTGCTGCTGGCAGGAGTGGCCTTCATGGGTGGCGCCTGGATCGCCGGTCGTGCCGTGCGCGAGCGCCGGGCGCACGCGGTGCGGTCGGCCGAGCAACTCGCCGACCGGGCGGTCACCGAGGAACGGCTGCGGATCGCCCGTGAGCTGCACGACGTGGTGGCGCACAGCATGAGCCTGATCGCCGTCAAGGCGGGCATCGCCAACCACGTCGCCGCGGCGCGGCCCGAGGAGGCCGCGGACGCGCTGCGCGTCATCGAGGTCACGAGCCGGGGCGCGCTGACCGAGATGCGCCGGCTGCTGGGTGTGCTCCGCTCCGATCTCGACGCACCACCCGACCTCACCCCCTCCCCCGGTCTGACGGACCTCTCCGTGCTGGCCGGGCAGGCGGCGATGGCCGGGGTCCGCGTCGAACTGGACGTCCGGGCGACCGGCCTGCCGGAGGGAGTGGAGCTGTCGGTGTACCGGATCGTCCAGGAGGCGCTGACCAACGTCGTCAGGCACGCCGCCCCCGCCCGGTGCCGGGTCTCGGTCGAGGCGTCTGCGGGCGAGGTCAGGGTCGAGGTCGCCGACGACGGGCCCGGTGAGCGGGTGCTGCCCGGCGGCCCGGGGCACGGACTGATCGGGATGCGCGAAAGGGTGGCCGTGTACGGCGGGAGTCTCACAGCCGGGCGCCGCCCCGAGGGCGGGTTCGGGATCTCGGCGCGCATGCCGTACGGGGAGGCGCCGTGATCCGGGTGCTCGTCGTGGACGACCAGGCGCTGCTGCGCGGAAGTTTCCGGCTGCTGGTGGACAGCGCCCCCGATCTGGTGACGGTCGGCGAGGCCGGGACGGGTGCCGAGGCGGTGGAGCTGGCCCGCGACGAGTCGCCGGACGTGGTGCTCATGGACGTGCGGATGCCGGAGATGGACGGCATCGAGGCGACCCGGCGCATCTGCGGCCCCACGGGCGTCCTGGGGGCGCGTGTGCTCATACTCACCACGTTCGACCTGGACGAGTACGTCTACGCGGCGCTACGCGCCGGGGCCAGCGGCTTCCTGCTGAAGGACACCCCGCCGGGCGATCTGCTGGCCGCGATCCGGGTGGTCGCCTCCGGCGAGGCGTTGCTCGCCCCGACGGTGACGCGCCGGCTCATCGCCGAGTTCTCCCGGCTCCCGGAACCGGCGCGCCCGGTGGCCCGCGAGCTCGAGGGGATCACCGGACGGGAGCGCGACGTTCTGGCGCTCATCGCCCGGGGGCTGTCCAACACCGAGATCGCCGAGCACCTGACCCTGAGCCTGGCGACCGTGAAGACGCACGTGGGCCGGCTGCTCGGCAAGCTCGGCGCGCGCGACCGGGCCCAGCTCGTCATCGTCGCCTACGAGACGGGGCTGGTCTCGGCCGCGCGACCAGCCCGCTGAGGTGTGTTTCGCGGCTCCTCGCCGTGGCGAGGAGCCGCGCGCCGGTACGGGCGAGCCGGTCAGCGGTGCCCGGCGGTTCCGGTGGCGCGCTCCAGCACCTCCAGGACGGTCCCGGAGAGCAGGGCGAGCTTGTAACGGTTGCGAGCCGCCGGGGTACACCGGGCGGTGGCCAGCCCGGCCGCCCGGTCGAGAGGTTCCCCGGCCAGGAGCGCCTCCTCGACCTCGGGCAGGCGCACCGGGACGCGGGCGACGCCGCCCGCGGCCACCCTGGCGAAGGTGATCCTGCCGCCGTCCATGACCAGCCGCGCCGCCGCCTCCACCAGCGGCCACTCGGCCTCGGACCTGCCGATCGCCCGGTGGTAGGCGGCCCGCTCGCCCGGCACGGACGGCGGCAGGACGACGGACAGCAGGATCTCCCCCGGCCCCAACAGGTGGTCACGGGTGGGGTCGGAGCCATCCCCGTACAGGTCGCCGACCGGGAACGGGACCCCACTGCGGACATCATCGCGGACATCATCACGGACACCGCCGTGGACCTCGGCCAGGGCGTCACAGGCGAGCAGCGCCACCGCCAGTGACGACGGGTGCGGGGCTATGCACGGCCCGGTGTCGACGATCGCGGCGTTCGGGGCGAGCCCGGCGCGGGCCGGGCAGTGGCCGCCGCCGTTCTGGTGGCAGGAGAAGGACGGGCCGCGGAAGTACGCGCAGCGGTTGCGCTGCAGCAGGTTGCCCCCGACCGTGGCCACCTCCCGGATCTGGGGCGTGGCCAGGCCCGCCGCCGTCAGCGTCAGGCAGGGGTGGGCGGCACCGAGACGCGCGTCGGCGGCGACGCGCGCGACCGTGGTCAGCGCGCCGATCCGGACTGCGCCGTCCGGCTGCCAGGCGAGGCCGGTCAGACCGGGCAGGCCGCGCAGGTCCACGTGCGGCCCGGCCGCGCGGCGGCCCATCAGGTCGGTGCCTCCGGCGCGGAACTCGCCCCCGCGCCGCACGGCGTCGCCGAGGTCGTCGAGGTCGGTGAGCACGGTCATCGGACGCCCTCCGGTGCGCGGACCCGGAACCGCCGCTCCGGGGAGAAGGTCAGCGGGACGGCTCCCTCGGGGAGCAGGCGATACGGCCCCGTCGTGCGGGCTTCGGTGCCCGGCTCCGGGGAGAGCGGACCCGCCCCGGGGAATCCGGGAGGCGGCTTCGGGGAGGAGGTCAACGGGAGATCCCTTCGAGGAGCCGGTCGGGGCGGATGGGCAGGTCGTGGGGGCGCCAGCCGGTGGCGTTGTGCACGGCGTTGCCCACCGAGGCGGCCACGCCGACCGTGGAGACCTCGCCGACTCCGACACCGTGGCCGTTGACGTGGTCCCAGCCGTCGCGGTGGAAGTGCACGGTGATCTCGGGAGTGTCACCGATGCCGGGAATGCGGTAGTCGTCGAGGTTGGCGGTCAGCACGGTTCCGGTCACCGGGTCGACCAGGCGTTCCTCGTACAGCGCGTAGCCGATGCCCTGCACGACGCCGCCCTCGCACTGGCTGCGCGCCAGCCGTTCGGCGTAGATGTGGCCCACCGCGATCCCCGCCCACACCCGCAGCGGCCTGACGGCTCCCAGGCGGGTGTCGACCTCGACCTCGGTGACGTGGACGGCGCCGCTGAACCCCCGGCCGAGGGCTATACCGGCCACCGCGACCGGGGTCAGGTAGCCGCGCCGGTCGCGGCGGCGCCTGCCGACGACCCTGGCTCCGTCGGTCAGGCCCAGCTCCCGCAGCCGCCGCGCGGCGTCGCGTACGGCCGGGGCGACCGAGGTCGTGGTGCGGCTGCCGATGGAGGGTGGTCCGTGCACGGTGCCCGTCCTGCCGATCTCGACGCGAACGCGCTCGGCGGGCAGCGCGAGTTCCTCCCGCAGGATGTCGGCGATGACGCTGCGGATGCCGGTCCCGATGTCCTGGGTCGAGGTGGCGGCCACGACCGTGTCGCCCTCGACGCGCAGCTCCACCTCGGTGGCGGGGTCGAGCATGTAGAGCCAGTTGGCGGCGGCCACCCCGACGCCCCTGCGGAAGCGGCCCGTCTGGGAGCCGATCCGCGGCCGGTCGGCCCACAGCGGCAGGGCCAGTGCCCGGTCGTAGAGGGCGTGCCGTTTGCGGTTGCCGTCCCAGCGGCGGCGCAGCGCGATCGGGTCCTCTCCGCGGCGGTGGGCGGCCTCGTCCACCGCCTGTTCCAGCGCCCAGAGCAGGGGCGGCGCCCCAGGTCCGCGGAACGGGGTGCCCGGCGGCTCGTTGGTGACCACGTCGTAGTCGCGGAGCCGCCGGGGCGCGGTGCCGTACATGAGGCGGGCCATCCCGGCGACCATCGATCCGATGGCCACGCCGCCGCGCCCGTGGACGTCCACGGTGAGGGCGGCGAGGTCGCCCCGGTCGTCGGTGAGCAGTTCGAGCGTGGTGCGGGTACCGGGGCGGTTGCCCGCGTCGGTGAGTTCCTCGGCGCGGCCGAACACCACGCGGACCGGTGCGCCGCAGGCCCGGGCGAGCTCGACGGCCGCGACCGTCTCGACGGTGACGCCGCTCTTGGCCCCGAAACCGCCGCCGACGTGATCGGCGACGACGTGGACCCGGTCGGCGGGCAGGTTCCAGCGTCTGGCCGCGTGTTCGGTGACCAGGCCCACGGTCTGGGTGGACAGGTGCAGGTGGAGGTCGCCCTCGCCGTCCCAGCGGGCCACGCAGGCGTGCGGCTCCATCGGGGTGTGGACCTGCACGGCGGTGGTGAACGTGCCGCTCACCAGGCGGGGGTCGGCGTCGCGCCGCGCGGCCTCGATCCGTTTGACGGCGGTGCGTCCGCGCCAGCTCGCCCTGGTGAAGGGGCCGCGCACGTTGCCGTGCCAGCCGCCGGGCAGGTCCAACCCCTCGCTGGAGCTGGGGGCGTGCTTCCTGGTGGACTCGTCGTAGACGGGCGGGGCCTGGGGCGTGTCGTCGAGCGCGGCGGGCATCGGGTCGTAGTCGATCTCCGCGGCCTCCGCGATCGCCAGGGCCTCGCGGCGGGTGGGGGCGGCCACGGCGGCGACGGGCTGGCCCGCGTAGCGGACGGTGCGGTCGGGCGGCAGCAGGTCGATGACGTGCGCGGTGCCGGCGGTCACCGCGGTGACGCGGGCGTGTGCCCTGGTGGAGCGGATGACCACCCCCTCCAGCTGGCCGTCCAGGCGTACGTCGGTGGTGTAGCGGGCCCGGCCGGTGATCTTGTCCATCGCCTCCAGGCGGGCGGGGGTCCCGGCGGCGCCGTCGTGTTCGCCGCGGCAGGCGGCGGCGATCGCCGCGTGGATCCCCTCGTAGGCGCCGCACCTGCACAGGTGGCCCGCCATGGCGGTGGCGATCCGCTCGCGCGGCGGAGCGACGTCGCCGTGCTCGGCGCGCCAGGCGTCGACGAAGGCCGCGGCCTCCACCACGAACCCTGGCGTGCAGTAGCCGCACTGCAGGCCGTCGTGGACCGCGAACGCCCGCTGGACGGGGTGGTCGAGGCCCTCCGCGGTAACGACCTCGCGTTCCTCCAGGATGGCGGCGGGCAGCAGGCAGCTCGCCTGGGGCGTGCCGCCCACCATGACCGTGCAGGCGCCGCAGACTCCGGTGCGGCAGGCGGCCTTGGCGCCGGTGAGGCCGAGCCCGTCGCGCAGGACGTCCACGGCGGCGTCGTCAGGGCATGCGTCCACCGTGGCGGGGACACCGTTCACCGTGATCTTCATAGCTCTCCAGTTGACGTCGTCAACATCTTGTTGACAGTGTCAACCAGATACGTTGACATTGTCAACACGGGTTGCCGGGAAAGGTACGAGCGGATGATGGACGACACCAGGACCCGCCTGGTCGAGAGCGCTCTGAGGCTGCTGCGCGAGGAGGGGCTCGACGCCGTGACGCTGCGCGCCGTCGGCGACCTGACCGGCCTGTCCCGCACGGCCCCCTACCGGCACTTCACCGACAAGACCGCACTGCTGGCCGCGCTCGCCGTCCGGGTCATCGCCGACCTCAGCGCGCACGTCGCCGCGGCGATCTCGCAGGAAGCCGACCGGCGCGACCGGCTGCGGGCCTTCTACCTGAGCTACGTCGAGTACGCCACGGCGCATCGTGAGGAGTACCGGCTGGTGTTCGCCTCGGAGTTCCTCGCGGGCCACCATCCGGAACTGGAGGAGGCGATCGACCAGGTGACGACGGCGCTCGGCATGGCGGGCGCCGGGGAGGGACCGGTGCCCAAGGCCCGGCTGATGGCCCTGCTTTCGACGGCCCACGGCCTCGCGGAACTCGCGGTGGCCGGGCAGTTGGCGCACAAGGGACTCGGCTACGAGGACATCGTCGACGTCCTGGTGGCCCCCTTCGTGGACTGACGGCCCGGAGCCCGGCCACCTCCGCGATCAGAGCGGGGCGCCGTCCTCGCGATCACGGCGCGGGCGGCGCCGGATGATGGCGCGGGAGCGCGGACGCGGCGAGAGCCTCTCCTCAGGGGCGAGACCGCCGGGAGGCGACGCGGCGGCGCTCGCCCCCGCCTCCCGGCTAGCGCTTCCTGCTCAGCTCCTCGCGGATTCCCAGCAGGATCTCGCGGGTGCGGGTGACCGGCTCGGCCTCGATGCACAGGCGCTCCATGACCTCCAGGTAGCTGTCGACGTCGTCGCGCTTCTCCAGGTAGACGGCGCTGGTGAGCTGTTCCAGGTAGACCACGTCGGGCAGGTCGGGCTGGGCGAACCGCAGGATGCTGAAGGGCCCGCCGGCCGCGGCGTGCCCGCCCACACTGAAGGGCACGATCTGGACCGTCACATTGGGCAGTTCGAGCGCCGTCAGGATGTGGTCGATCTGCTCGCACATCACCTGGACCCCGCCGAGCGGGCGGCGCAGCACGGCCTCGTCCAGCACGGCCCACAGGTGGGGCGGCGCGGAGCCGCGCAGCAGCCGCTGGCGCGCCATGCGCAGCCGCACCCGGCGGTCCAGCTCCTCCCGGGAGGCCGAGGGGAAGCCCAGTTGGACGACGGCTCGCGCGTACCCCTCGCTCTGCAGCAGTCCCGGCACGAACTGGACCTCGTAGTTGCGGATGCCGGTGGCCGACTCCTCCAGCCCCACGTACGTCTCGAACCAGCTGGGCAGCACGTCGTTGTAGTTGTGCCACCAGCCGGTGAGGTTGGCCTTCTCGACGAGGGACAGCAGCGGCTCCCGCTCGTCCTCGCTGGTCACGCCGTACAGGGAGAGCAGGTCTGCGACGTCCCTGATCCGGAAGCTGACCCTGCCGAGCTCCATGCGGCTGACCTTCGAGTGCGAGGCCCGGATGGCGTTCCCCGCCTCCTCCAGGGTGATGCCCCGGTGCTCGCGCAGCCGGCGGAGCTGCGCTCCCAGGACGATCCGCAGCACCGTGGAACTGCCCCTCGGCACGGCCATGGGGGTTGGAACGACCGGCTGACCGTCGGCGTGAGGTGTGATCATCTACAGTCCTTTGGGCACGGAACGCGAGCCTGTTCCGACTTCCTTGCGGCGATCGCGACCTTTCACGCTACTCCGCCCGCCAAGCCCAGGCCATAGAGAATTTTATTCTTCAACCACCTCTTGCCGACAGTCAGGTGATCAGGTCGTCGAACTCCCCGCTCTTCACCCCGCGGACGAAGGCGTCGGCCTCACGGCGCGTGTAGATCAGCGCGGGCCCTTCGGGATCGCGGGAGTTGCGCATCGCGACCCTGCCGTCGGGGAGTTCCGCGAGCTCCACGCAGTTGCCGCTGGGGTTGCTGAAGTGGCTCTTGCGCCAGACGATGGCGCCCATCAGGGCTGCCGGCATGCCGTTGTACAGCTGGTTCATCCTCGCCTCTCACCGATTAGGGAGGGAAACAACACCACGAGCATAGAGCTTTTTGTGCAGATGCACGTGCATCTGTACTTGCCTATGCACATTACGGCGTGCAAGATGACTAGACGGATCGCCCTTGCCGCACGATCGCCCACCCCCAAGGTCGTCGATGACTGGTTACCAGAGACATGAAGCCGCACCCATCCGAGCTGAGATCGGAGGGTGGGAACGGTGGCTGTCGATGCTCGATCACCTACTGCCCCCGAGCGGCCTGCCCCCCTGGGCCGGCGGCGAGAGCCACGTCAACCGGCTGCAGATGGCCGTACGCAGCTTTCGCCACGATCCGTGCGCCGCACGGACCGCCCGTGAGTTCACCGCCGGCGCCCTGAGGGCCTGGGAGCTCGAGCAACTGATCGACGACACCGGTGTCGTGGTCTCCGAACTCGTGACCAACGCCGTACGTCACGGCACGCGGAGCGTCCAGCACTCCCGGGCCTGCCCCGAGGTCAAGGTGATCCTCTGCCACACCGAACGCTCGATGCTGTGCGCGGTCACCGACCCCAGCGACCAGGAGCCCTGCCTGCGCGAGCCCGACTACGAGGCGGAGAGCGGCCGGGGACTACAGGTGGTCGACGGCATCAGCGAGATGTGGGGCTGGGCTCCCCTGGAGACCCGCGGCAAGGCGGTATGGGCGGCCTTCGCCCTCCCCGGGAGAGGGGGACGCCACCTGGAGGCCTGCCACTGAGCGCGGCGCGGCCCGTCACCGGCGAAACGGCGCCCAACCGGAGCGCAGGCAGCCGGGCATCAGGAAGACGCGCCGCCAGAAGGGGTTATTGACCGGAAATACATCACCTCGGGGTCTGAAGGCCGATAATGTCCGCTGAAAGCCGCACCGCCGGACGGAGGACATCATGGCGTCGCCGCAACCTGAGCGCCTCAGGTTCGACCCCACGATCCCGAACGCGGGCCGGATAGCCGACTACTTCCTGGGTGGCAAGGACAACTTCGCCGCCGACCGCGACGCCGCGCGGGTGGCGCTCGAACTGGCCCCCGAACTTCCCGCCATGTCGGTGGAGGGACGCAGGTTCCTCGGCCGCGTCGTGCGGTTTCTCGCCGAGACCGGCATACGCCAGTTCATCGACATCGGCTGCGGACTGCCGACCCAGGGCAGCGTGCACCAGATCCTGCACGGCATCGCTCCCGACGCGCAGGTCGTCTACGTCGACAACGACCCGATGGTCGTCGTGCACGCCCGGGCCCTCCTGAAGGAGGACGGCCGGGCCACGGTCATCGAGGCCGACGCCCGCGACCCGGAGGGCCTGCTGGCCCATCCCTGCCTCACCGGCGTGATCGACCTCGATCGGCCCGTGGCGATCCTCCTCTTCTCGTTCCTGACCGACTTCCCGGACGACGCCGAGGCCCTGCGGGTCACCGCCACCCTGAGGAAGGCGATGGCCCCGGGCAGCTACATGGCCATCTCCCACGCTGTCTCGGACCTGTGTCCCGAGAGAACCGCGAGGCTCGCCGACCTCTTTCAGGATCGCGGGTCGATCACCGGTCCCCGCCGCGCGAACCTGCGGACCAGAGCCGAGGTCGAGCCTTTCCTCGATGGGTTGAAACCCGTCGAGCCGGGCCTCGTCTACATTCCCCGATGGCGGCCGGAGGGCGCGGTGCCCCACCGGCCGGACTCCGTCTGGGTCGTCGGCGGAGTAGGCCGCAAGGAATAGACTGCCCCGGAAAACAGCTTGGCCCCTCGATCGTTACCCACGCCCTGACAGTTGAGTGTCACCGGAACCGACCGGGTGCCGAAATCCTCGGACCGCGAGCCGGAGAGGACGTCAGAGGCAACAGAGGAGATGACAGATGAGCGACGCCGACCGGCGACCGGCGGCCGGCCTGAACACGAGCGTGCCCAACATCGCCAGGATGAACGACTACTTCCTGGGGGGCAAGGACAACTTCGCCGCCGACCGTAAGGCCGCCGAGGAAGTGCTCGCCATCGCGCCGGAGATCAGGGCCATGTCCCAGGAGGCTCAGGCCTTCCTACGCCGGGCGACGGGCTATCTCGTCGAGCAGGGCATGACCCAGTTCGTCGTCCTCGGTTCCGGGCTGCCCACCCGCAACAACGTCCACCAGGTGGCCCAGGCGATCGCGCCGGACACCCGCGTGGTCTACGTCGCCGCCGATCCGGTCGTGCTCTCCCACGCCCGCGCCATGCTGGCCACCAACCCCCACACCGCCATCGTCGAGGGTGACGTGCTGCACCCCCGCGAGTTGCTCAACGATCCCGAGCTGCGGCGCCTGATCGACCTGGACCTGCCGGTGGCCGTCCTGATCCTGTCGGCCCTGCAGTTCATCCCCGACGAGGACAACCCGCACAAGAACGTGGCGATCCTGCGCGACTCGGTGCCCGCGGGCAGCCACTTCGCCATCGGCCACGTCGTCTTCGACAGGCGCCCGGAGGCGGCGGGTCCGCTGGTCGACATCTACCGGAAGATCCTCGGCCGCCATGAGGACGCCTCCCGGCGCAGTGACCAGGTGCTGCGCTTCTTCGACGGGCTGGAGCTGGTCGAGCCCGGCCTGGTCTACGTCCGCCACTGGCGCCCCGACAACCCGCTGGCGACGCAGGGCCGTGAGAAGACGTGGACGATGGGCGGGGTAGCCCGCAAGGTCGAATCCTGACCGGTTTCGCCCGTTCCCCTGACGGGCGGGAGGGTGGTCTTCTCGCCGCGGAGCGGGCAGCGCGCGTCCTGCCTGGTGAGCAGGCGAGACGGGGCTGTGATCCTCCTGCGCCGCTTGGCCCGGTCCGCCTGTCCTTGTGCTCCGCCACGTCACCGAGGATTGCCGCAGCCGCTGTGATCGGGTTCGGTGAGCGGCGGCGGGTGTGTTGTCACATGTGTTCGGGATGGCGGGATTTCGGGCGGCGTCCTGGTGGCTGCCGGAGCTCGGGGCGGGGCGGCAGAGGTGGTGTGGGGCGCTGTTGCGGACGCCGGCCGTTGAGCGTGACCGGCCGCTGGTAGTGCCGGATCGTCAGATCGGCTCCCTTGAGCAGGCGGTAGGTGGTGGCGGAACCGGTGATCTCCACTTGCAGGCTTCGGCCCTGGATCTGCACGGTGAACAGCAGCCGGGTGAGGGTTTCCGGCAGGCGGGGCGCGAAGTGGAGTGTGCCGTCCCGGTGGCGCATGCCGCCGAAGCCGGCGACCAGCACCAGCCAGGTGCCGGCCAGGGAGGCGATGTGCAGGCCGTCGCGGGTGTTGTGCTCCAGGTTCTCCAGGTCCATCAGCGCGGCTTCGCCGAGGTAGTCGTCGGCGAGGCGCAGGTATCCGGTCTCGGCGGCGATGATGGCCTGACTGCAGGCGGACAGGGAGGAGTCCCGCACGGTCAGCGGTTCGTAGTAGGCGAAGTTGCGTGACTTCTGCTCCGGGTCGAACGCGTCGCCGCGCAGGTACATCGCCAGGACCAGGTCGGCCTGTTTGACGACCTGTTTGCGGTACAGGTCGAAGTAGGGGAAGTGCAGCAGCAGCGGATACTGATCCTGCCGCGTGCTCGCGAAGTCCCACTTCTGGTGGCGGGTGAATCCGGCCGACTGCTCGTGGACCCCCAGCTCGTGGTTGTAGGGCACGGCCATGGTGTGGGCGGCGGCCCGCCAGGCGGTCGCCTCGTCGTCGTCCACCCCGTAGGAGGCGGCACGGCCGGGATGCCGTCCGGCGATGTCGGCGGCGGCCAGCAGGTTCGCCTGCGCCATGAGGTTGGTGTACAGGTTGTCGTCGGCGATCGCGCTGTACTCGTCGGGTCCGGTCACCCCGTCGATGTGAAAGCGGCCCTGGTGGTCGTGGTGACCGAGCGAGCACCACAGTCGCGCCGTCTCCACCAGCAACTCCACCGCGACGTCGCGCTCGAACTCCTGATCCCCGGTGAAGGCGAGGTAGCGCAGGACGGCGTCGGCGATGTCGGCGTTCACATGAAAGGCGGCGGTACCCGCGGGCCAGTATCCGGAGCACTCCAGGCCCTCGATGGTGCGCCAGGGGAAGGCTGCGCCCTGGAGGCCGAGCTGGGCCGCCCGCTCCCGAGCCGGGGACAGTGTGGACTGCCTCCAGCGCAGCGCTTCGGCCACGGCCTGCGGCACGGTACAGGTCAGCACCGGCAGAACGAAGGTCTCGGTGTCCCAGAAGCAGTGACCGTCGTAGCCGGATCCGGTCAGGCCCTTGGCGGGGATGGCCCGGCACTCGGCGCGGGCACCGGCCTGCAGCACGTGGAAGAGCGCGAACCTCACCGCCTGCTGGATCTCCGCATCACCGTCGATCTCGATGTCGGCGCCGGCCCAGAAATCGTCCAGGTAGCCGCGCTGTTGCGCCACCAGCCCCGGCCAGCCCGTGCTGCGCGCTCCGGCGAGCGCGGCCTCCACCTGGTCGCGCATCGCCGGCAGTGAACGCACCCCCGACCAGCCGTAGGCGACCAGCTTTTCCAGCCGCAGGACCTGCCCGGGGTTCAGCGACGCCGTGATGGTGAACCGGCCGACGTCCGCGCCGCTCTCGCCGTAGGTCTGTGTCGAGTCGGGTCCGGTGACGAGGTGGTCGGCCGCGGCGGCGACCCGCAGGCCGCTGTCGGCGGTGCGGTGGATCAGGCGCAGCCGGGTGCTCTCGGCGAGGTGTTCCTCCGGTCGCAGGGATGTCTCCAGGGCAGCCGAAACCCGCGGGTCGGCGGAGGATGGCCGCGGCAGTTGCTCGTTGGCCAGCAGTTCGGACTGGATGACGACACGGATGGCCGCGTCCAGCGGCTCCACCTCGTAGGCGACGGCGGCGACGGCTCGTTGGGTGAAGGAGACCAGCCGGGTCGAGCGGACCCGGACGGTTCGCCCGGACGGTGAGGTCCACACGCAGGTGCGCCGCAGGACCCCGGCGCGCAGATCCAGCAGCCGTTCATGAGAGCGCAACCGGCCGTAGCGCAGGTCGAACGGCGCATCGTTGACGAGCAGTCGGATGATCTTGCCGTTGGTGACGTTGAGGATGGTCTGGCCGGTCTCCGGATAACCGTAGCCGGCCTCCGCGTACGGCAGCGGGTGCCGTTCGTACACCCCGTTGAGGTAGGTGCCGGGCAGACCGTGCGGTTCCCCTTCGTCCAGGTTGCCACGCCAGCCGATGTGCCCGTTGGCGAGCGCGAACACCGACTCGCTCTGTGCCAGTACCTCCAGGTGCAGGGCGGTCTCCCGCAGACTCCACGGCTCGACCGCGTACGAGGGATGGCTGATCATCACTCCTCCCGAAGCAGCTCGGCCAGGTCCCGCACCACGACGTCCGCGCCGTGCGCGCGCAGCGCGTCCGCCTGATCGGTCCGGTCGACCCCGACGACGTAGCCGAATCCGCCCGCCTGGCCGGCCTCCATTCCGGCCAGCGCGTCCTCGAAGACCGCCGCGCCGGCGGGTGGGACGCCCAGGTCGCGCGCCGCCGCGAGGAAGGTGTCCGGGTGCGGTTTGCCCGCGAGCCCCCGTTCGGCCGCGATCACGCCGTCGATCCGGGTGTCGAAGAGCCGCTCGATGCCGGCCGCGGCCAGGACGGCCTGGCAGTTGGCGCTGGAGGACACGACCGCGGTCGCGAGCCGCGCACCGCGGGCCGCCACCACCAGGCGCACCGACCCCGGATACGCCTGCACTCCGTCCTTGCGGATCTTCTCCAGCACCAGGAGATTCTTGCGGTTGCCCAGGCCGTACACGGTGTCACGCCCGGGCGGATCGCCCGGCTCCCCCTCGGGCAGCACGATGCCGCGCGCGGCGAGGAAGGTACGTACCCCGTCGAAACGCGGGCGCCCGTCGACGTAGGCGTCGTAGTCGTCCACCGCGTCGAACGGGCGGAACCTCTCGCCGTCTCGCCGTCTGAGGAAGTCGTCGAACATCTGCTTCCAGGCGGCCGCGTGCACCACCGCCGTCTTGGTCAGCACGCCGTCGAGATCGAACAGGCAGGCACGGATCTCGTCGGGGATCCCCAACCTCGTCATGGACCACACCTTCCCGGCACGATCCCCACGAATACCTGCGAGTGGGGTTTGACGTGCTCAGGACTCAGCGACTCACGCGACAGCGGGTCGGTCATGAGGTGGACCCGACCCGCGGCCAGGTGGTCGGCGGCACGCCGGCACACCTCCAAGTCCCCGGTTCCTCCGCTGAGAGGCACGGCTGGTGTCCATCCGCGCCTCCAGATCAGCCGTCGGCCGCCGGCGCGGCCTCGCGGCACCGCTCAAGGAGGTGGTGGACGACCAGCAGAAGACCGCCGAGACGGCCACGGGTGAGGGGCGCCCCCGCAGGCACCCCTCGCCCGGCCGGATCGCGACCACTGGGCCACCGCGATCACTTGGGCTTGAGCACCCCGTCGATGAGGTAGACGACGGCGTTGGAGGTCTGGATGTCGCCGCAGACGACCTTGGCGTCGTTGACCGTGTAGTCCTCACCGGAACCCTTGACCTTCAGCGTTCCCCCCTCCATCGTGGTCAGCTCGCCCTCCGCGAGGTCCTGCGGAGTCTTCTTCCCCTCGACGACGTGGTAGCCCAGGAGCTTGGTCAGCTTCTCCTTGTCGCCCAGGATCTTGTCGAGCTTCTCCTTCGGGATCTTGTCGAACGCGGCGTTGGTGGGCGCGAACACCGTGATGTCCTTGGCGGAGTTGAGCTTCTCGGACAGACCGGCCTGATCGATCGCCTTGGACAGCGTGGACAGGTCGGGGCTGGAGGCGATGGCGGTGGCGACCGGCTGCGTCGCCATCTCGCTGGGACTTCCCGCCCCGCTGGTGGGCAGAGACGCGCAGCCGGGGCCGAACGGCTCCGTCATCGCGCCCGAAGGCTCGGGCGATCCGCTCTCGCCGGGCATCATGGATTCCGTGGGCGCGGCGCTCTCCATCGGCGGGCTGGAGGCCATGTCCGTCGGAACCGGCGTGGGAGAGGTGATGCGCGCGGGGGCGGCGACCGCCTGCGCGGCGGGGACGGCGGACAGGGCGAGCACGGTCAGGGCCGATGCCAGAAGAGACTTCTGCTTCACGGTTATCTCCTTGATTGGGCGGATGAGCCACCGGGGTCCGTCGGCCGGTTCCCGAGCCACTCATGTGCTGTATTGGAGATCAATTCCCTGAGATTTGGCGCCAAATGCCCCATTAGAAGACTCTTGACCACATATCTCCCGAGAAAGAGGGCCATTTTCCACCCGGCAGAGCGTTAATTCAGGCGCGCCGTATCCCCGTACAGTAGGAGTATGAGCCCAAAGATCGCGACCAACGAGGTCGTCTCACACGACCGGCTTCTGGATTTCCTCCGTGATCGCCACCGCGCGCTGGTCATCACGACGCGGCGCGACGGCAGGCCACAGGCGTCCCCGGTGACCTGCGGCGTCGACGCCGAGGGCCGCATCGTGGTGTCCACCTATCCCGAGCGCGCCAAGGCCTCGAACGCCCGCCGCGACCCCCGGGTGAGCGTCGTGGTCCTGTCGGACGACTTCGACGGCCCCTGGGTGCAGGTGGACTGCGCGGCCGAGGTCCTCGACCTGCCCGACGCCCTCGAACCGCTGGTCGACTACTACCGGTCGATCTCCGGCGAGCACCCCGACTGGGAGGAGTACCGCGCGGCCATGACCCGGCAGGGCAAGTCGCTGCTGCGTCTCACCCCCGAGCGCTGGGGCCCGATCGCCACGGGAGGCTTTCCCGCCCGGCTGGCGTGAATCGCCCCGGCCCGGCCAGGACCGCCTCCCGGAGGCCAGGGCGCCCTGCTGGGAACCGGTGTCACGGTGGCGCCGCACACCTATCGGCCCGCCGCTCCGTTCCTCCTACGGGGCCTGCCCCAGGTTCACGGTGATCTCTCCGCCTAGCCGGAAACCGCCGCTCAGTTCGAGGTCGTCACCACTCCAGAACCGGCCCGGGTCGTACCAGTTCGGCCTGCGGCCGCCGGGCAGGAGCCCCATGGCCTCGTAGGTGACCGCGACGACCTCGGCGCAGTAGGCGCTCTCCAGGGCGCTCTCCCCGGTGCCCCGCTTGAAGATCCTGGGCACCCGCCCCTTCGCCCAGCGACCGGCGAGCCTGGCCGTCGACGGGAACGGCGTGCCGTCCAGCCGGGCGACGGTGCGCAGAACGGCGTCCTCCATCTCGCGGGTGACCTGCGGCTCCAGCTGCCTCAGCCAGCCGCGCTGGCCGTATCTGGTGGCCCAGACCGTGACCGCCTCCTGCAGGTCGTGCAGCTGCACACCGCGCTGGTTGGTCCCTGACCACAGGTCGGGCAGGGACCGGCCCAGCTCGGCGTGCCACATCATGGGGGGCATGTCCTCGATGACCACCGACATTCCGACGTGGTTCACCGGGCTGTTCGTCACGGTCTGGATGGCTCGATCGGGCACCGTTCGGCCGCGGAACAGCCACACGTCGCCGGTGCGGGTCAGGTTGACTGCCTCATCGAGGCTGATGCTCTTACCGGACATTCCGCTAGCGTAGGCACATGCGATGGTGGAAGGTACTCGGTCTGGCAGGTGTCGCAGGTGTCGCGGCCACGGGGGTGGTGATCGCGCGAGCCGAGCGCCGCCGGCAGGCCTACACCCCGGACGAGATCCGCACCCGCCTCCGCGCCCGCCTGGCGGAGTCCTCCGAGGGCGGCCCCGAGGCCGTCGCCCCCGCCGACCGGAACCCCTGACCATTCGGGCGCGGCCGTCCGGGGATCAGCCGAAACGGATCTCGGCCGGATCCCACCCTTCAGGCAGTGGTGCGGGCGCCGGGCAGGTGCTGGCGATCTTCACGAACTCGGCCTGCTCCGAGGACTCCGCGACGGCGATCATCGTGTCGAGGACGTGCAGGCCCAGCTCGCCGGTGGCGCGGTGCGGCCTTCCCTCGCGGATGGCCTGGGCCATGTCGAGCACGCCCAGACCACGACCGGCCTCGGTGCCCGTCGTGGGAGCCGGCACCCATTCCTCGTCGGCGGCCCGGCGCAGTCGCACCTCGCCCCCGAACGTGTTGGGATCGGGCACCTGCATGGTCGCCTCGGTGCCGGTGATCTCGATGAACCCGGCGCGGCGGAGCGGCGAGTCGAAGCTGAAGATCATTGTGGCCGCCTGTCCCGCGGCGAACTCCAGCAGCGCGGTCGTGTGGGTGGGGACCACCGCGGGAAAACGCGTGCCGGCCCTGGGCCCTGAGCCGATGACCCGCTCGTCTCTGGCCCTGCGGCCGACGGCGGCCACCCGCTCCGCCGGGCCGAACAGGGTCACCAGGGCCGTCAGATAGTAGGGGCCCATGTCGAACAGCGGCCCGGCCCCCGGCTGGAAGAAGAACTCGGGGCTGGGATGCCACGACTCGGGGCCCGGACTCTGGAACAGGGTCAGGGCGGTGAGCGGCGTGCCGATGGCCCCCTCGGCCACGAGCCGGGCCGCGGTCTGCAGCCCCGCGCCCAGAAAGGTGTCGGGGGCACTGCCCAGGAGCACCCCCGCCGACGCGGCGGCCTCGACCAGTTCCGCTCCGGACTCCCGGTCCACCGTGAACGGCTTCTCGTTGTAGACGTGTCTCCCGGCCAGAACGGCGGCGAGCGCCACCTCGGCGTGCGCGGACGGGACCGTGAGGTTGATCACCAACTCCACGTCGGGGTGCGAGATCGCTTCCTCCGGTGCGGCCGCCACCGGCACGCCGTAGCGCGCCGCGACCTCTTCGGCACGTGCCCGGTCGAGGTCGGCGCACGCCACCACCCGCACGCCGGGGAAGGAGGCGAGGTTGTTCAGGTACTGGTGGCTGATGTTCCCGCAGCCGACGATCGCCACTCCGAGCGGCCCGGTCACGAGCTCACCCGCCCGGCGGCGACGAGGCCGGTCAGGTAGGCGTGGCTGTCGGCCAGTGCCTGGAACATGTCGGTGGCACAGTGGTCGAGCTCCACGATCCGCACCGCGCCCGGAGCGGTGTTCAGCGCGTCCACAATGGGCACCTCACCCGAGCCGACCGCGGTCATCGGGCCCTGGAGGGTGGCAGGTCCGTCCTTGACGTGCAGGTGGCTCACCCGCTCGCCCAGCCGGGCCAGCAGCCCCGAGGGGTCGACCCCGCCGGTCGCCGCCCAATAGAGATCGACCTCCAGCAGCACCGAGGGGTCCAGCAGGTCGGCCAGCACCTCCAGCGCGGGGCGGCCCTCCACCCGCTGCTCCAGCTCCCACCAGTGGTTGTGGTAGCCGAGCCGCAGGCCGTGGTCCGCCGCCTCCCTGGCCACCTCGCCGATGGTCCTGGCCGCCTGCTCCAGCTCCTGCCTGCCGGCGAACCACTCGGCGGGGGCGGCGGGCACGATGACGGTCGTGGCGCCGATGGCCGCGGCGGCGGCCAGCGCCGTCGCGCGCCGCTCGTCGAGCAGCGGGGCGTGCACGCTGCACACCGCGAGCCCGGTCTCCTCCAGCTCCTCGCGGAGCCCATCCGGATCGAGGTGCGCGTCGTACGGCTCGACCGCGCCGTACCCCATCTCGGCGATGCGGCGCAGCACGGCGCGGCGGTCGACGGCCGCCTGTTCGCGCACGGAGTACAACTGGACGGCGAGTGGGCTCATCGGCTCTCCTTGAGGACCAGTGCCGCGGCGCCGTACAGGCCGGCGTCGCGTTCCAGACGGGTGCGCTCGACGTTCAGGCGGCGCAGGAAGCCAAGGCCCGCCTGCTTGACGACCGCCTGGCGCAGCGGGGTGAGCAGGGTCTCGCCCGCCCCGGAGACGCCGCCCCCGATGACGACGTCGTCGATGTCGAAGAGCGCCGCCGTGGTGAGGATCGCCACGGCCAACGCGTCGGCGGCCCGCTGGAAGGCCAGCTGGGCCATGGGGACTCCGCGCGCGGCGTCGGCCGAGAGCGTGCGGGCGTCCGTCGGGGTACCGGGGTCGCCCCAGCCGTTCGCCAGCGCCCAGCGGACCATGCTGGGGCCGCTGGCGATCGTCTCCAGGCAGCCGGTCGCCCCGCAGGGGCAGAGCTCACCGTTCCGGTCCACGGAGATGTGCCCGATGTGCCCGGCGTTTCCTGTCGGTCCCAGGTACGGCACCCCGCCGAGAACCAGCCCGCCGCCCACGCCGGTGGAGACCACGATGCCCAGCAGTGCCCGGGAGCGCGAGCCGTGCCCGCCCCGCCACCACTCCCCCAGCGCCATGCACTGCGCGTCTCCGGCGAGCGTGACGGGGAGGCCGGGAAGGAGCTCGCCCACCGTGCCGACCAGCGGGAAGTCACGCCAGGAGGGGATGTTCACCGGGCTGACCGTGCCGGCGACGGCGTCAAGGGGACCCGCGGAGCCGATCCCGACCCCGCTCAGGCCCCCCGTGCCGGTACCGCCGCCGGTGCCCGCGCCGACGTCGCGGACCAGCAGGGCCAGCGTCGCGGCGGGGTCGTGGCCGACCGGCAGTTCCACCCTGCGGACCATGGTGCCGTCCGGCCTGACCAGCGCGGCGGCGAACTTGGTGCCGCCGATGTCGATCGCGAGGGCGGTCACCGGCCGCCCCCGCGGGCACGCCGGTGCGCGGGGGGACGGCAGGTGGCCACCGGGAGCACCACGTGGCTGTGCAAGGGGATCCTCCGGTGATCAATGGAACAAAGAGTACGTTCCCCCGGCGGCCGGGCAAACAGGCTGAAGGTATGACGATGCTGACAACGTTGTCAACGATGCGCGGGGAGTGTGGGGCACCGGTCCAGCACACTGGCCGGACAGCTTGCGAAAACTGTCCGATTCCAGGAGTAGATACGGTTAGCTCAGGAGTGACGTGAGGAGACTGTGATGACGCACGAACGCGCGGGACAGCCCGCCGAACCGTCCGATCTGGTCGATGTGGCGCGCCTGGTGACGTCCTACTACGCGCTGCACCCCGATCCGGGCGAGGTCGGCCAGCGGGTGGCGTTCGGGACGTCGGGACACCGGGGCTCCTCGCTGAACGTCGCGTTCAACGAGGACCACATCCTCGCGACCAGCCAGGCCATCGTGGAGTACCGGGCCGCCCAGGGTGTCGACGGCCCGCTGTTCCTCGGTGCCGACAGCCACGCGCTGTCGGAACCGGCCCGGGTTTCCGCGCTGGAGGTCTTCGCGGCCAACGGGGTGACGGTCATGATCGACAGCCGGGACGGCTACACCCCGACACCGGCGGTCTCCCACGCGATCCTGGCCCACAACCGGAAACGCGCCGCGGGCCGCGCCGACGGTGTGGTGGTGACCCCCTCGCACAACCCGCCAGGCGACGGCGGCTTCAAGTACAACCCGCCGCACGGCGGCCCGGCGGACACCGACGCCACCACGTGGATCCAGGACCGGGCCAACGCGCTGATCGCCGAAGGCATGAAAGAGGTCAGAAGGCTCCCGTACACCAGGGCGCTGGCCGCCGACACGACCGGCCGCTACGACTTCCTCGGCCACTACGTGGACGACCTGCCCTCGGTGCTCGACCTTGACGCCGTCCGGGAGGCGGGGGTGCGCATCGGCGCCGACCCGCTGGGCGGGGCGAGCGTCGCCTACTGGGGGGAGATCGCCGAACGGCACCGGCTGGACCTGACGGTGATCAACCCGCAGACCGATCCGACGTGGCGGTTCATGACACTGGACTGGGACGGCAAGATCCGGATGGACTGCTCGTCGCCGTACGCGATGGCCTCGCTCATCGCCAGTCGCGACGCCTTCGACGTCTCCACCGGCAACGACGCCGACGCCGACCGGCACGGCATCGTCACCCCCGACGCCGGTCTGATGAACCCCAACCACTACCTCGCCGTGGCCATCTCCTATCTCTACTCCCACCGGCCCGGCTGGCCCGCGGACGCGGGAATCGGCAAGACGCTGGTGAGCAGCCGGATGATCGACCTGGTGGCCGCCGAGAAGGGCAGGCGACTGGTGGAGGTCCCCGTCGGGTTCAAGTGGTTCGTCCCGGGCCTGCTGGACGGCTCGCTGGGCTTCGGCGGCGAGGAGAGCGCCGGGGCGTCGTTCCTGCGGCGCGACGGCGAGGTGTGGACCACCGACAAGGACGGCCTGATCCTGGCGCTGCTCGCCTCGGAGATCATCGCGACCACCGGCCGTTCGCCGAGCGAGCACCACGCCGACCTGGTGGCCAGGTTCGGCGACCCCGCCTACGCCCGCGTCGACGCCCCCGCGACCCGGCAGGAGAAGGCGGTGCTCGCCAGGCTCTCGGCCGAGCAGGTCACCGCCGACACCCTCGCCGGGGAGGCGATCACGCAGGTGCTCACCTCCGCCCCCGGCAACGGCGCCGCCATCGGCGGGCTCAAGGTCTCCACCGAGAACGCCTGGTTCGCCGCCCGCCCCTCGGGCACCGAGGACGTGTACAAGATCTACGCCGAATCCTTCAGGGGAACCGAGCACCTGGCACAGGTCCAGCGGGAGGCACGCGACCTGGTCTCGGCGTCCCTGAGCAGATGATGACGAGGTGAACAGGTACCGGGCGGCCGGGTCGCGGGTGTGCCCCGTGAACCCGTCGTAGACCGTCGGCCGCCCGGCCCGCTCCTTCGCGTGGTCCTCCTGATGGTCCCCGCCCGCGGGGACCTTAGGCGGGGGGACCTTTGCCACGCGGCCCCGCGCCCAGCCGCCAGCAGCGCAGCGCCACCCAGCACCCGGACCCGACGCCGATCAGCGCGGCCAGCGCGTACACCACTTTGCCGGCCGCGTCCGAGATGTAGCCGTTGCCTGCGACGAGGACGGCCATGAGCAGCGCGGCCAGCAGCCCCACACCCGCGCCTCCCACGATGCCGAGCAGCCCAGCTCCCAGCGCGCGCGACAGGCGGCCCCTGCGACGGGGCACCGGCACCATGACGGTCATGATCCGGCCCACGACGAGGGCGGGGTCGTCGTCGATCCCGCCGGCGACGAGTTGGACGGTCACCCCGCCCCGCTCTGGTTCGCTCAGGCAGATCCACTGGCGGTCGTCAAGGAAGACGGTGGCCCCGCCCGCGCCGGGAACGATCAGCCACAGGAACGGCGTGCCCTCGGGAAACGCCCTGACGCCGTGGCGGGCCGTCGGGGCGTGCAGGTCGAGCGCGGCGCCAAGGGCTCGCAGCGCCACCTCCTGGCCGGATTTACCCACGGTGACCTCCCTCCCTTCGTAGCGCACGCCGGCCGCCTGCTCCAAGGGCCCCGGCGGGCGGCGTTCAGGCGGAGCTCACACGGGGGACCTACCAAGGGAACGGGCCCCGGCGGGGGAACCGTCCACGACGGAGAGACCGGCGAAGCCGCGCCTGCCACGAACCCCGGCAGCGCGGCGGCGGCGAACCTCACGCTCCATCACACTCGGGGGCCTGCCCTCAGGCAGGGGCGACGAACACGATGAGGCATGTCGTTCACGAAAGAACGGGCCATTTCTCCGCAAAGGGCGGCGAGGGCGCGGGGAGAGAGACCCCGTTCCGCGCTAGGGGGCCTCCGGGAAGGTGCGGGGATCCGCCCGGTCCGTGACCCGCTTGAGCTCGAAGAACGCCTCCTCGGTGGCGAGCACCTTGAACGCGTCCCAGAGCCGCCCGGCCCGCTCACCGACCGGGATCTCACTGATGACGGGGCCGAACTGCCCGGCGTGCCCGTTCACCGAGATGGTCGGGACGCCGATCAGCGACTGGTTCCGCTTCCCGGCCGGCACCAGGGCGTGCGAGGCGTGGATCGCGTCGTCCCAGCTGGGATCGGTTCTCGCGGCGAGAAGCCCGGCGGGCAACCCGGCGTCGGCCAGCGCGGCGGCGATCACCGGTGCCAGACCCTCCATCGCGGCCCGCCAGTCGGTGAGGCCGCCGGCGGCGACGGCCTCGCGGGACCGCCGGAACAGGCCGTCCGCGCCGTGGTAGCGGGTGCCGAGCGCGGTGTAGAGGTCACCGACGGCGACGTTCCCCGCCGCCTCGCGCGCCGCGGCGAACACCCGGATGGTGCCCCGGCCGAGTTCGACGATCTCGCGGTACTCCTCGGACATCTCCTGTTTCTCGTTGAGCACCGCCAGGCTCATCTCCCGCCAGTTGACCGTGATGGGACGCACCTTGCCCACCTCCACGATCCAGCGGGAGGTGATCCAGGCCCAGGGGCAGCCGGGATCGAACCAGAAGTCGACCAGATCCTCGCTCACGGCGATCCTCTTTCCTCGGAAGTCCTCATTCCAGGATGGAACCTCAACCGCGATGGAGGTCAAGGGCGGGCCGGAGATCACTGGAGCGCGTGGAGAACATGGCCGCGTCAGGGGACCCGGCCTTTCGAGCCCGCCCCGCTCGTGTGCCACCCTTCTCTCACGGGACCTTCGAACACGGCGTCGTCACGAACGGCTGATCGAATCCGACAGCTCCCGCACACCGGCAAGGCATTCCCGGCAGCGCGAATCTCGATCAAGAGAATGACAAAAAGCTACTTTCAGGGCAGCCACTATGAAGAAAAGTGTCATTAATGTGTAACCTGCTCTGGGACGCCCCCCGCCGCCGACCTGTCCGAAGACGCCTCCCTCGACCGAGAAGGTGACCGCATGCCCCACCGCAGCCCCGACCTGGCCCGGCTGGCCATGACCGTCCTCCAGCCGGGCTTCGACGGCACCGAGCCTCCCGGCTGGCTGCGCCGCGGGCTCGGCGAGGAGGGTCTCGGCGGGACGGTGCTGTTCGCCAGGAACCTCACCGGCCCCGCCCACACGGCCGAGCTCGTCGCCCGGCTGCGCGCGGAGAATCCCGCCGTGGTGGTCGCGGTGGACGAGGAGGGCGGGTCGGTCACCCGCCTGCAGGCCGCGAGGGGCAGTTCGTGGCCGGGTAACCGGGCGCTGGGTGTGGGCGACGACGTCGAGCGGACCCGGCTGGTCGCCCAGGAGATCGGCCGTCTCCTCGCCGCGGCCGACATCACCCTCGACTACGCCCCGGTGGCCGACGTCAACGCCAACCCCGCCAACCCGGTGATCGGCGTCCGCTCCTTCGGCCCGGACCCGGAGCTGGTCTCCAGGCACACCGCGGCCTGGATCCTGGGACTTCAGGGCGCCGGGGTCGCCGCCTGCGCCAAGCACTTCCCCGGTCACGGCGACACCCACACCGACTCCCACCATGCCCTGCCGACCGTGCACGCCTCCACAGAGCTTCTCGCCGAGCGCGACCTGCCGCCCTTCCGCGCCGCGGTGGCAGCCGGAGTACGGGCCGTCATGTGCGGCCACCTGCTGGTCCCCGCCCTCGATCCGGACAACCCCGCGACGCTGAGCCGGCGGATCATGACCGGGCTGCTCCGCGAGGAGATGGGATTCGACGGCATGATCGTCACCGACGCCATCGAGATGCGCGCCGTCGCAGCCCTCCACCCACCGGGGGAGATCGCGGTCCGCGCCCTGCTGGCAGGGGCCGACGCGATCTGCGCGGGCATCTCCTCCCCCGGCGGCGAGAGCGTCCACGAGCTGCGCGACGCCATCGTGGACGCCGTACGGGAGGGCAGGCTCCCCGAGGAGCGGCTGGCCGAAGCGGCCTCGCGCGTGCTGGCCCTGTCCCGCTGGTACGCCGCGAGTGGCGCCGTGGAGGCCCGAGCGGCCCAGAGCGCCGCGCGGGACGGGGATGGCCCGGGAGACGAGGAGCTCGGCCTGAGGACGGCCCTCGCGGCCATGCGCGTGGTCGGCACCCCGCCGGCGCTCTCCGGACCACCGCTGGTCGTCGACATCGCTCCTCGGCTGAGCCAGGCGGTCGAGCCGGGTACGCCCACCGGCCTCATCGGCGCCTTCGCCGAGCTGGTGCCGGACACCACCGGGCACGTCGTCACCGCGGACAGGCCCGAGCTACCCGAACTGTCCGGCCCCGGCGGCGAGAGGCGCCCGCTGGTCCTGGTGGTACACGACGCCTGGCGCCACCCCTGGGTCAGGGACCTGCTGGCACGGGCCGTCACGCTGCGCCCCGACGCCATCGTGGTCGAGACCGGAGTGCCCGGCGAGCCCACCGGAGCCGTGTACGTGACCACCAACGGCATCTCCCGGGCCTCGGCCCGCGCCGTCGCCCACTGGCTGACCACCGACCCGGAAGGCGCTCATTGACCTCCTCCCCACGGCCGAGAGCAGGAGATCCCACCTCCCACCGGCAGCCGGCCGGGTCCCACCTCTCCCCCACCGGCGTCCCACCTCTCCGCCGGCCTCTCCGCCGGCCCGACGGCGAGAGCACCACGCGGCGTGCTTCGGTAGCTTGGTTATCGCCACCCCCGAACACCCCGCAGAACCATGCGGCACCGCGCCGCCTTCCCTCCCCAGAACCAGAACTCGGGGTCTCCACGCTCAAGGAGATTTGATGAACGTCCTCGACGGCCCCACCCCCGTGAACCTGGTGGCCACGGTGAGGGCCGTCCTGCCCTCGCTCACCCCCGCGGCCCAGGCCATCGCCCGCCTCATACTCGACGATCCCGGCATGGTGGCCCGCAGCACCATCACCGAGTTCAGCGCGGTCTCCGGGACGAGCGAGGCCACGATCGTGCGCACCGCCAGGGCCCTGGGCTTCGCCGGATACTCCCAGCTGCGCTTCGCGCTGGCCGCCGCGGTGGCCAGGGACCAGCCCGAGCGGCTGGTGCCCGGTGACCTCGGCCCCGACGACCCGCTGACCGACGTGATCGCGAAGGTGGCCAGGGCCGAGGCCGAGGCGCTGGCCGACACCGCGGCGCAGCTCAACCCCGACCGGCTGGGCGCGGTGGTCGAGGCACTGATCGCCGCACGCAAGATCGATGTCTACGGAGTGGGCGCCTCCGGGCTCGTGGCGGCCGACATGGCGCAGAAACTGATGCGGATCGGCCTGCCCGCCCACGCCTTCACCGACGCGCACCTGGCGCTGACCAGCGCGGCACTGGTACGGGCGGACGACGTCGCGGTGGTGGTCAGCTGCACCGGCGAGACCCCCGACGTGCTCGCGCCGCTGCGCGTCGCGCAGCGGGCGGGTGCGACCACGGTGGCCATCACCAACAACCCACGCTCCTCCCTGGCCGAGCTCACCGACCACGTCCTGGTCTCGGCCGGCAGGGAGACGGTCTTCCGCCCGGGGGCGCTGGCCAGCCGGATCAGCCAGCTCCTGATCGTCGACTGCATCTTCGTCGGCATCGCGCAGCGCACCTTCGAGACCTCGGACGCCGCGCTGCGGGCCACCAGGGACGCCATCGACGGGTTCAGAGCCGACCACCGCCGCCGAAGCAGGTAGCACGCCGGGCCGGAGAGCCCGAACACGGTCGTGCCGATCGACGCCCCGCATCGGCCCGCCTCGGAAGCCGCCGTCACCTGCACCGCGAACCCTCGTGGCCGCGATCGCGGCCACGGCACGGGTTCAGGACAGGCGCAGGGCCTCGGCGGCGACGGCGTGGCGCAGGTCGCGAATGCCCGCGCGACCGCGCAACGGATGGACGTTGTTGGTCAGCAGGACGACGGCGAGGGCGCGTCCGGGGTCGATGACGAGTGAGGTTCCGGTGAAGCCGGAGTGGCCGTAGGCGTCGGTGAGCGGGCCGACGATCGCGGGGTCGCCGATGCGCACACCCAGGCCGTGACGGAAGTCCGCGCCCTCGACGCCGTGGTCGCGGGTGATCTCGGCGACCGTGGCGGGGCGCAGGACCGGCACGCCTCCGGTGCGCAGCGTCTCGGCGAAACGCAGGAGATCACCGGCGGTGGAGAAGATCCCGGCGTGCCCGGCGACCCCGCCCAGGCCGTGCGCGGTCTCGTCGTGGACCTCGCCGCGCACGCACCCCGGCCCCGGGCGTTCCGGCTTGTGCTCGGTGGCGACGGCCCTGGGCAGCAGGACCGCGGCCGGACGGTAGCCGGTGTCGGACAGGCCCAGCGGGCCGGTGACCCGGGCGCGGGTGAGCTCGTCCAGGGGCGCCCGCCCGGCGATCTCCGCCACCCGGCCCGCCGTGATCAGCCCGACGTCGGAGTAGAGGTAACGCCCGCCCGCGGGGCCGATCGGCGGTGTCGAGAGGATCCGCTCCATACGCCTGGCGTGGACCTCGGGGCCGTCGCCGGGAATCTCCTCGTGAGCCCTGCGGCTCGGCGGCAGGCCCGCCGTGTGGGTGAGCAGATGCCGCAGGGTGGCCTCGGGGGCGCCGCCGTAACAGGTGGGCAGCCAGGCGGCGACGGGCTCGTCCAGGCCGAGGCGGCCCTCCTCGACCAGCGACAGGATGACGGCGGTCGTGAAGAGCTTGGTGACCGAGGCGAGATCGAAGATCGAGTCGTGCCCGGCGGGCGGCCGGTCGGCGGCGAGCTCCTCCGAGGCCGACGAGTAGCGTACGCTCTCCCCCACGGCCGCGGCGGCCACTGTGACGCCGCCGACGGCGATCGCGGCCACCGCCGCCGAGCAGACGCGCGGCACCGCCGCTCCCAGGATCTCGGCCAGCCTGCCCCCTTCGTCGGGAGGGTCCGCCGGAGGCTCAGGCACCCCGGCTCCGCCCCGCCGCCTCCAGCGCCGCCTCCAACTGGTCACCGTGCCGCTCCAGCAGGACCCGCGCGCCGTCGGCGTCGAGGCCGTGCTCGATCATCAGCACCGCGACCTTCACGTGCCACTCGGCCGCCTCCAGCGCGGAGCGGGAGACCGGCAGGGCGGCCCCGGTGATGTCGCTGACCATCCGGGCCGCGCGGTCGGCCAGCTTGGAGTTCATCGCCGACACTTCGATCATGGTGTTGCCGTAGGTACGACCCAGCCTGACCATCGCGATCGTGGAGATCATGTTGAGGACCAGTTTCTGCGCGGTCCCCGCCTTGAGCCTGGTGGAGCCGGTCACCACCTCCGCGCCGACGACCACCTCGATGGGGTGCAGCGCGGCCGCCGACAGCGGGGTCGCCACGTTGCACGACAGCCCCACGGTCAGCGCGCCGCGGCGGCTCGCCTCGGCGAGCGCGCCGAGCACGAAGGGCGCGCGGCCGCTGGCGGAGATGCCCACCACCGAGTCGAGCGCGCCCACCCCCCTCTCGGCGATGGTGGCTGCTCCCCCCTGCTGGTCGTCCTCGGCGCCCTCGACGGAACGGGTCAGCGCGGGGGAACCCCCCGCGATGACCCCCTGCACGAGTTCGGGATCGGTGCCGAAGGTCGGCGGGCACTCGGAGGCGTCCAGCACGGCCAGCCGGCCCGACGTCCCCGCGCCCACGTAGAACAGGCGGCCACCGGCCTTCATCCGGGCGACGACCGCGTCGATCGCGGCCGAGATCTCCGGGATCGACGCGGCCACCGCCGCGGGCACCGTGCTGTCCGCGGCGTTCATCAACCGGGCCACCTGCTCGGTCGAGAGCAGGTCGATCCGGTTGTAGCGAGGATCGCTCTGTTCGGTGGAAAGCGCGGAAAGCGGATCACTCATGGCGTCCAATGTCATTGAAGTTCCTGTCTCGCTACCGTCAAGTAAATGATCTTCTGACAATGCGGGCGTTGTAGGCGTATGTCGGGCTGGGGCGGGACCCATCGGGCCGCGCCGGCGGGCTGGGGCCGTCACCGCAGATCACGGCGGTAAAGCCAGAAGACCCGCTCGGCGTGCGCACCGACCGCCCGGGCGTAGAAGTGCAGCGGCCCCACCCAGCCGATCTGGGCACTCGACATGCCCGCGGCCCGCTGCTCGGCAAGGCAGCGGCGCAGGAGCACGCGGCCGACGCCCAGGCCCCGCGCGGCCGGCGTGGTGCCCATCGGACCGAACCAGGTGGGCCTGGCCCCCCACGCCGCGAAGCCGAGGAGCTTCCCCTCCCCGACGGCGTAGTGGCAGCCGACGGCCTGCTCCGCCTCCCACGCCCAGTTGCCGTTCCACTGCTCCCTGACGAAGGCCGACACCGCGGCGCGGTCCCCGGGGGCGGCGGCGTGCACGGTGACCCCCAGGTCCGCCAGCCGCGCGAGGTCGGCGTCGACGGACAGGTCGCCGGTGAGATCGACGGTCATGTTCCAGGCGACGTTGTAGCGCTCGTAGCCGAGGCTCTCGGCCAGGCAGGCCGCCTCGGTGTAGCGCACGTCGATGCCGGGCCAGGCGTAGGCGGGCGGGTTGCCCGCGAGGCGGACCTCGGTCGCCCCCTGGCCGCGCAGCCAGTCCTCGGCCGCGGCGACCAGCGCCCGGCCGAGCCCCGCCTCCCGGGCCTCGGGACGCACGGCGAGCAGGTCGACGTGGCCCGCGTACGGATCGCGCGCCGACATGGAGACGAACACCACGCCGTCGAGGTCGCGCGTCACCAGTGCCGTCCAGCGCCGGCACCCGGGCGGCTCGGCGAGCCGGGCGACCAGGCTCGCCGCCTCCCCGGTGTCCAGGGTGAGCGCGGACTCGGCGATCCCGGCGAGCGCCGCCGCGTCGGCCGCGGCGGCCTCACGGATCCCGGGCACCCCGCGCGTCCCGCGACCGTTCCCCGGCGGGTTCACGACCGGCCGATCGGCATGGCGACGACGTTGCGGGGGGTGGGGTGGAAGCAGGCGTGCTCCTGGGGCGTGTCCCCACCGTGACCGAGCACCGGCTGCTCGGACTCGCAACGACCGGTGCTGAACGGGCAGCGCCGGGCGAACAGGCAGCCCGCGTCGTGGCGGCTCTCGTCGAGCGTCCCTGCCGGCGTCACCCGCTGCTCACCCGGCCGCTCCAGGCCGTGCAGCACCGGGATGGCCGACAGCAGCGACTGGGTGTACGGGTGCACCGGGTCGGAGATGATCGTCTCGACATGGCCGCGCTCGACGACCTGCCCCCGGTAGATGACGTACAGCTCGCCGTCGTCGCCGATGTAGCGGGCGGTCGCCACGTCGTGGGTGATGAAGAGCACGCTCACCCCGAGGTTCTCGCGCAGGTCCTTGAGCAGGGCGAGGATGCCAAGCCGCAGCGACACGTCGATCATGGAGACGGCCTCGTCGGCGACGAGCATCTCGGGGTCGACGGTGAGTGCCCGGGCGATGACGACCCGCTGGCGCATGCCGCCGGAGAGCTGGTGGGGGTAGCGGGGCAGCACGTAGCCGGGATCGAGACCGACCAGTTCCAGCAGTTCCCTGGCGCGCCCGTCCGCCCATGACCGCGAACGGCCGGTCTGCCCCGCCCGCAGCGACAGCGGCGCGTCCAGCGTCTGGTGCACGGTACGGGTCGGGTTGAGCGCCGAGTACGGGTCCTGGTGGATGAGCTGGATGCGGCGGAAGTACGGCTCACGCTGCCGCGGGCGCAGCGACGACATGGGCGTGCCGTCGATGGTGATCTCTCCGGAGTCGTGCCCCTCCAGCCCGGCGATGATCCGTCCGAGCGTCGTCTTGCCGCAGCCGGACTCTCCGATGAACGACGCCGCCCCGCCCTTCGGGATGGCGAAGTCGACGCCGCGCAGCGCCTTCACCTCCCGTCCGGCGAGCGCGCCTCCTCGTTGCCTGAAGGTCTTCGTGATGTGCTGCCCCGTGATCACGCCTTCTCCTCCCTGGTCTCCGCGTCGCGGGCGGCGACGGCGTGGCAGGCCACGATCCACTCGCCGTACGGGACGGCGGGCGGCTCCTCGGTCTCACAGACGTCCATGCGCAGGTCGCAGCGTTCCCTGAAGACGCATCCCCGTGCGGGAACGGTCCCAAGCGTCGGCGGGCGGCCGGGCAGCGCCCTGGCCTCCCCGAGGTCGCCGACCAGGCGAGGGATGGCCCGGACCAGACCCCGGGTGTAGGGGTGGCGAGGCGCGCCGAGCACCTCGGTGGTCGGCCCCTGCTCCACCACCCGCCCGCCGTACATGATGACCAGCCGGTCCGCGACCTCGGCCACCACGCCGAGGTCGTGGGTGATGACGAGCGTGGTGAGCCCGCGCTCCTGGTGGACCTCCCTGACGATCCGCAGGATCGTGGCCTGAGTGATCATGTCGAGTGCGGTGGTGGGCTCGTCCAGCACGACGAGGTGGGCGTTGAGGACCAGCGCGAACATGATGCCGACCCGCTGGCGCATCCCTCCCGACAGCTCGTGCTGGTGGGAGTCGAGCACGCGCGTGCCGTCCATGCCCATCCGGCCGAGCAGGTCCTTGGCGTCCCTGACCAGCCCGCGCAGGTCCCGGATCTCGTGCGAGCGCCCCAGGTCGAGCAGTTGCTTGCCGACGGTCTTGAGCGGGTTGAGGGAGTTCTGGGCGGCCTGGAAGACGTATCCGATGTGCCGGCCTCTCGCCCTGCGCAGGTCCTCGCCCCGCAACCGGGTGACGTCGCCGAGCCCGTCGATCTCCACGCTGCCCGACCTGATCCTGCCGGGCGGCTGGACCGCGTTGAGCAGCGACAGCGCCAGGGTGGACTTGCCGGACCCGGACTCACCGACCACCCCGGTGATCGTCCCGGGCGGTAGATCCAGGTCGATCCCGGACACGGCGGGCAACTCTCCCGCCGCCGTCCGGTAGACGACGGACAGGTCCCTGACCCGCACTCCCGGCGGCCCGCTCCTCTCCGCGTCGCGGGTGCCCGCGGCACCGCGGGTGTTCCGGGCGGCCTCGGCGCTTCGGACGCCCACGGCCGCGGACAGCCGCTCGCCCAGTGTCATGGACACCTTCTCAGCAGGTACGAACATCGGTCACTCCTCCCGCAGCCGGGGGTTGAAGATCTCGTCCATGGCGTCGACGACGAGGACGATGCCCAGGGTGAGCAGCAGGATCGCCAGTAGCGGCGCCAGCATGTACGGCAGCGCGGCGGTCGTCGTCAGCGCGCCGCCGCCGAACACGGCGAGGTTGAGCATGACGCCCCAGTTGTTGGCGTCGAACGGCAGGACGCCCAGGAAGAACAGGCCCACCTGCGCGTACACCGCGCCGGTCACCGCGATGAGCGTGTTCATCGCGATGAAGGGGGCCATGCTGGGCAGCAGTTCCCTGCCGACGATGTGCCTGGTGGACAGGCCGAGTCCCCTGGCCGCCTCGACGAAGCCGCGCTCGCGCAGCGAGAGGGTCTGCGCCCGTACGGCGCGCGCCACCCCGCCCCAGCCGAGGAGTCCGAGCACCAGGCCCATCTCGATCGCGCCGGTGAACTTCCAGATCGTCGACAGCACCAGCAGCAGCGGGAGACCGGGGATGGTCAGCTTCATGTCGGTGATCCGCATGAGCACGCTGTCCCAGCGCCCCCGCCTGAACCCGGCGAACAGCCCGACCGCGGTGCCCAGGGCGACCGTGATGACGGCGGTGACCAGGGCGGTCAGCAGGACGTACCGGGCCCCGGTGATCACCAGGGCGAGCACGTCCGTACCCTCGAAGTCGGTGCCGAAGGGGTGCGCCCAGCTGGGCGCGGCGTAGAGCGCGTTGTCGTCGCGCGGCAGCCGCTCGGGGTAGAGCAGTGGCCCGAAGACACCCATGAACGCGAACACGCCCAGGATGACCACGCCCACCAGCCGGCTGGGCTTGCGCCGCAGGACCCGCCAGACGCCGCGCCGGAAGTTGCGCCGCAGCGTCGCGCGGGTGCCGCCCCTGGTGATGACCGGCGCGGTCATGCGATCTCTCCCGCCGGCCGCCCGCCCTGGACGCGGTGTCCGCCGGCTGTCGTGATTCGCCGGTTCATGAAGCCTCCTGTCCGGAACGGACCCGTGGGTCGATCGCGGTGTAGAGCATGTCGGCCACGATGTTGGCGATGACGATCGCCACGGTGATCAGCAGGAAGGCCCCGCCCATCAGCGTGTAGTCGCGGTCGGTGATGCTGTTGAGCAGCAGCAGACCCAGCCCTGGGTAGGTGAAGATCCGCTCGATGAAGATCGCGCCGCCGAACAGCAGGCCCAGCGAGAGCGCCAGGGTGGTGAAGAGCGGCAGGATGGCGTTGCGCGCCACGTAGCGGAAGATGAAGCCTCGCTTCAGACCACGTAGCTCGGCGGCCAGGATGAAGTCGTCGCCGAGCACGGTGACCACGCTCGACTTCATCGCCAGGATCCAGCCTCCGTAGCCGGCCAGCGCGTAGGTCAGGACCGGCATCGTGGCGTACTGGATCAGCGAGCCGATGTAGGCGGCGTTGAGGCCCGGCTCAAGCGTGACGTCCGCCGTACCGCCCGCGGGGAAGATCGGCAGGAGGGTCGTGAAGACCGCGCTCAGCAGCAGCGCGAGGACGTACTGCGGCAGGCCGTGCATGAGCGAGCCGGAGACGGCCAGGACGTCGCCCAGCTTGCTGGACCGCTTGATCGCCGCGTAGACGCCCATGATGATGCCGACCGCGAAGCTGAGCAGGGTGCCGACGAGGACCGGCAGGATCGTCCAGGCGGCCGCCGAGGCGAGCAGGCTGGTGACCTCCGCGCCGGGGACGCTCGCCGACTGGCCGAGGTCGAGGTGGAGCAGCCCCTTCATGTAGTCGACGTACTGCTCCCACATCGTGCCCTTCGGCATGAAGCCGTACAGCACCGCAGTGGCGCGCTCGGCCTGGTCGGGCGACATGCCCTGCTCGACCAGCTTCTCGTAGCGGGCCTGCATGGGGTCGCCGGGGATGTTCCTGATGATCACGAAGCTGATCGTGGTGACCACCAGGATCATGACGAGCCCTCGGGCGAGATGGCCCGCGAGGCGGCGTGCGATGACCGTCATATGTGGCTACTTCCTCTCGAGCATGCCGAGTTGGAGCCAGACGCCTGCGGTGAGGCGCAGCGTGTCGCTGTCCTGACCGGGGAATCCGCTGAAACGCGTGGTGTTGACGACCTGCGTGTTGACGTAGTCCCACAGCTGGATCACCGGAAGATCCTGGTTGGCGGCCCTGGCCAGGGTTGAGATGATCTTCTTCTGCTCCGCCTCGGGCGCGGAGTTCAGCCTGACCGCGAGCTCGCCGGGGTTGATCATGCCCTCGCCGTTGACGTCGAGGGTCTCGGCACCGCCCATCCAGTTGCCCTTCGTGCCGGGGGCGACGTGCGTGAGCCTGCCGCCGAAAAGCTGCCAGCCGTTCTGGGCCCCGTACAGGCGCTGGTAGATGTTGTACGGGGCGGGCCCGAGCGCCACCAGCCAGAAGCCGAGGTCGTACTTGCCGGCCGCCATCTCCTCCAGGTAGAGCGGGTAGTCGGCGGTGGTGACGACCTCGGCGTCGATCCCGGCGTCGTTGAGCTGGCTGGTGACCGCCTTGGCCCCGGCCAGCCAGTCGGAGAAGGACGCGGGCACGTTGATGGTCATCTTCCAGGGGCTGCCGTCCGGCATCGTCCACCTGCCGTCGACCTTCTTCATGCCCGCGGCCCGCAGCTCCCGCTCGGCCCTGGCGGGATCGTGCCGGTACGGCTCCAGGGCGGCGGTACCGTCGCCCAGCCATGCCTTCGCGGCCTCCTGGTGCATGCCCGAGGTGGTGACAGAGGCGATGCCGCCCTCCGGGGAGGCGACCTTGGTGACCTGCTCGCGGTCGATCAGATAGGCCAGCGCCCGGCGGACGTGCACGTTGTCGTAGGGCTTCCTGGACTGGTTGAACGCCAGCGCCTCGCTGACCGGCGAGTACCCCCTGACCACGGCGTTGCCCGGGGTCTGGGTGATGCGCTTCATCACAGCGGCCGGGACCGCGGTGAACGGCGCGCTGTCCAGCCTGCCGGAGACCAGGTAGTTCCAGACCTGCTCGTTGCCGGTGTAGTTGAGGATGCGCACCTGGTCGGCGGCGACGTTGGCCGCGTTGTGGAAGTACTTGTTCTTGACCAGCAGCGCCTCACCCGGATTGACGCGTTTCAGGACGAACGGCCCGGCGGAGACGTCCTCGGGCGGGGAGAAGGTCATGACCTTCTCCGCGAGGCTGGTGATCCCGGCCCGTGCCACCTCGGCCCCGGGGGTGTCGCTCTGCGCGACCTTCAGCTTCTGCCAGAAGTCGGCGGGCAGCACGCCGCCCCAGACGTGCTTGGGGACGATGACGGTCTCCATGACGCTGCGGACGAAGGTGGAGCTCGGGTTCTTCGTCTTCTGGGCGATCCTGATCGTCCTGTCGTCCAGAATCTTGATGTCGGAGGCCGCCCCGGCCGCGGAGGGGTCGAGGGCGTAGGCGGTTCCGCCCTGGGTGTAGGCCAGGCCGATGGAGAACTTCACGTCCTCGGCGGTGATCGGCCTGCCGTCGGACCACCTGCCGTCCGGCTGGAGTTCGATGGTGATCGAGGACTGGTCCGGGGCGATCTGCCAGCTCTTCGCGACGCCCGGGTAGAACTGGTTCGGGTCGGTCAGGTGGTTCTTGGTCCACCCGAGCCACTCGGCGTTGTACCCGCGGAAGGCGTTGCCCTTGGGGTTGTACGGGTTGATCGGCGCGTTCGCGTCGATGCCCGGCTTGAGCGCGTCGATCGTGGTGAAGACGGCGCTCCCCACGGAGGCGGAGCTGTCGGCGCCGCCCGCGCCGCCGCAGGCCGCGGTGACGGCCGCGAGGCAGAGGGAGGCCGCTACCGCTACTAGTCGCTTCATGAACGCTCCGTGGGGTGTTCTCCGAGGTCAGGGCATCTATGTGGGGGTATCAGGTGTTGTCCGGACCTTACGTTCACCTTGACGGTTGCGTCAATAAACTCCACTTCTGTGGAACATTTTGTAGCTTTCCTTCATTCCCCGTTTACCCTTCCGCGGTGCCGCCCTCGCGAGCCGGACGATCACTCCTCCGCCGGGGATGCCTGATCCCCCGGCGGAGGAACGAGAACGACGCAGGCCCGAAAGCGCCGAAGGGCCGGGCGCCGGCGGCCGGCGGCTGAAAATTACACTCCCGCCGCAGGCGTCGCAGCAGGTCAGGGCGCTCTCGACGGACGGCCGGCTTCCCGCTCCCGCCCGGGGCCACCTAGCATCGGGCCCCATCGAGGCAGGAGCGGAAAATGCGACGAAAGACGCGCGGAAGCGACGCGATCCTGGCGGTTCTGACGGCCGCGGTGACCGCGGTCGCGACCCTGGGACTCCTCCTGACGGCCACGGCGATGCCCGCGCAGGCGGCGGCCACCAGGATCATGGCACTCGGAGACTCCATCACCGGTTCCCCCGGATGCTGGCGTGCCCTCCTGTGGAACCGGCTCGTGAACGCCGGTCACACCAACATCGACTTCGTCGGCACCCTGCCACCGCAGGGCTGCGGCGTCGCGCACGACGGGGACAACGAGGGGCACGGCGGGGCGCTGGTCACCAACGTCGCCGACCAGAACCAGCTCCCCGGCTGGCTCTCGGCGACCACACCCGACATCGTGATGATGCACTTCGGCACCAACGACGCCTGGAGCAACCGCGCGACCGCCACCATCCTGGCCGCGTACGGCAAGCTGGTGGACCAGATGCGGGCGAGCAACCCCAACATGAAGATCCTCGTCGCCCAGATCATCCCGATGAACCCGAGCACGTGCGGTGAGTGCGCGCAGCGGGTCTCCGCGCTCAACGCGGCGATTCCCGGCTGGGCCGCGGGCAAGACCACCGCTCAGTCACCGATAGTCGTGGTCGACCAGTGGACGGGCTTCAGCACCGCGACCGACACCTACGACGGCGTGCACCCCAACGCCTCGGGAGACCAGAAGATGTCGGACCGGTGGTTCCCCGCGCTGGCCGCCCTGCTCGGCTCGGGACCGTCCCCGACGATCACCCCCACCCCGACGCCGACCATCACGCCCCCGCCGAGCGGCGGCTGCACGGCCACCTACCAGACCACCAACCAGTGGCCGGGCGGCTTCCAGGGCGAGGTGACCGTCAAGAACACCGGTGCGGCGGCCATCACCGGCTGGACGGCGAACTGGACGTTCACCGGCCGGCAGATCAGCCAGGCCTGGAACGCGACGGTCACCCAGTCGGGAGCCTCGGTCTCGGCACGGAACGCCGCCTGGAACGGCTCCCTGACCGCGGGCGCGACCGCGACCTTCGGCTTCATCGCCTCGGGGACGGGCTCCCCGGCTCCCGCGGTGTCCTGCACGACCGGCTGACCGGTCCGATCGCTGTACGGCCGGGTTCCGACGCGCACATCCGGCCGTACGGCGTCCCGCACACCCGGGGCCCCCGCGGCGCCGCACACCTGTGCGGCGCCGCGGGCGTGTGAGCGCGACACGGGCGTGGCGCGCCGCCGCGGAGCGCCACGTGCGGGCCGGCCATCCGGCACCGCCCATCACCGCACCGGCTCGCGCGGCGGCCGATCCTGCCGAACCGCCGCTCAGTCCTGGCTGTTCAACGCGCCGGGAATCCGCCGCCACCACCCCCGCGTGAATGCCGAAGGCGGTGTAGTAGTGCCGCTTGTGAAGTCTCCCGCCGCCTTCCGCGTCATGCCTGGACGCAGCGGCCATGAACATTTCTGCCGATCACAAAAATTTTCCATGCTCAAACCGGGTACGGAATATCAAAACGCGTGCGACGTACCCAGAAGAAGCTCGAACAAAAGGACTACCAGCACTCCTCAGGCGTGGAGCGACACTCCGAAAGGTTTCGGATATGCTGCCAAGCATGTCAGGTAAGCCTCGGGTGACGATCGCCCGCATCGCCCAGGAGGCCGGGGTCTCCGCGCCCACCGTCTCCAAGGTGATCAACGGCAGGTCCGAGGTGTCGCCGGAGACCCGCAGGCGAGTCGAACGGCTCCTTCACAAGCACGGCTACGTCCGCCGCGCCACCGGCGCCGACGGCCCCGTCGGCCTGGTAGACCTGATCTTCGCCGAGTTGGAGAGCCCGTGGGCGATGGAGCTCATCCGCGGGGCCGAGAGCGCGGCCGCGGAGGCCGAGGCCAGCATCGTGATCTCCGTCCTGCACACCCATGCCGGCCCCGGTCGCGACTGGCTCGACCGGCTGGCGGCCCGCCGTACCGACGGCGTGATCATCATTGGCTCCCGGCTCTCGGCTCAGCAGTACGGCCAGCTCAACACCCGCTCGATCCCCTTCGTGGTCGTCGACCCCGAGGGCGAGCCGGCCCCCGGCGTGGCGTCGGTGGGCGCGACCAACTGGCAGGGCGGCCTGAACGCGACCCGGCACCTGCTGGAACTGGGCCACCGTCGGATCGGCATGATCGGCGGTCCACCCGACGTGCTGTGCAGCCGCGCCCGCATAGACGGCTACCGTGCCGCGCTGGAGACCGCGGGCGTCGAGGTCGATCCCGCGCTGATCCTGCACGGCGACTTCCTCGTCGGCTCCGGCCACGACCACGGTCACGCCCTGCTCTCGCTGCCCGACCGCCCGACCGCCATCTTCGCCGGCAGCGATCTGCAGGCCTTTGGTGTCTTCGAGGCCGCCAGGCAGCGTGGACTGCGCGTCCCCGACGACCTGAGCGTCGTCGGCTTCGACGACCTGCCCCTTTCCAGGTCCGCCTGGCCACCGCTCACCACGGTCCGCCAGCCCCTGGAGGAGATGGCCTTCCTCGCCACCCGCATGGCGCTGGGCATCTCCCGCGGCGAGGCCCCCGAACCCCGCCGGGTCGAACTCTCCACCGACCTCGTCGTCCGGGAGAGCTCCGCTCCCCCGGCGGGCTAGCGCGCGAATCTCACCGAGCTTCACCGGCGGCCCGCCGTGGCCGCCTCCGGAGCGTCGCCACGGGGGCACCATGCCGTCGCTCCTGCTTCACATCGATTACGACACGCCTCTAATCCCGCCAACTCCTATGGCGAATTACCCCGATATTTCATGCGATCTCGCGATAACACTTCTCTCCTATTACCTTGTCTCATATGGTGACTCTGCCGCGAAAAGCCTTCGAATAATAAACCCTTAAATCCGGTATGTGGCCACCAGTGACAGGGGGAGGAGCCATGGCCGCTTCACGATGGAGAATCACTCGTCTCGCACTCGTCCCGTTGCTCACCGGCGTTCTGATCGCGGGCCTCACCGGGACCGCGACCGCCACCGCGAGTGGGCACGCCCCGCTGAGCGCCTCCACCGCGAGAAACCTCGACGACATCAACCAGGACATTCGCAGCGCCCAGTACGTCGTCAATCGTTTCTGGGCAACCCACTGGTCCGAATTCTTCCCCGGCTGGTATTCACCCCCGCGCGTTCTCGGCGGGTACGACGGCGCGCGGAGCAACGTGCCGAGATGCCAGGGATCCCCCCTCCCCGATGACAACGCCCTGTACTGCTGGCCGCCCTACGACTTCATCGCGTGGGACGTCGACCTGATGCGAATGGGATACCGGCAGGGGGACGCCTGGGTCTACCTGATCATCGCGCACGAGTGGGGCCACGCCGTCCAGGCCCGCATTCCACGGAAGCTGCTGTCACGGCGACTCGAACTCCAGGCCGACTGCCTCGCCGGGGCCACCCTTTTCGGAGCCGCCGAGGACGGCATCCTGTTCTTCGAGACCGGCGACACCCAGGAGATCGCGGCGGCCCTGCGGCAGCACGCCGACGACACCCCCTGGACCGATGTGAGCGACCACGGCAGCGCCTCCCAGCGCCTGAGCGCCTTCAACCGGGGCGCGCGCCAGGGCGTGCGGGGATGCTTCACCTGACGAGGGGCTCTCCCCGAGACCTCGGCCGCCCTCGCGAATCCGCCCGTTCGTATCCGCTCCCCGGCCCGCGCGTGAGCCACCCGCCCCGCGCGCGGGCCCGGTCCCGCGCAGGACGTCGCCCCTCGTCATGGGCTCGTGGTCACTCCGCGGCGGGTCCGCGCCGGACCAGCCGAGCACCACGGGTTCAGGATCTCTCTGCCGCTAGGCGGAGCTGTACGCCGGGACCCACCTTGCTTCGGCCGGGAATCCTCCGCCCCTGAGGCCGCGGAGGGGGTCGGCCCTCTTCCTGGAGAGCGACTCGGCGCCCCGCCGGTCGTCCGGCAGCACCTGCCAGATGGGATCACGCCGGATGACCGGCCGGTTCCGGTCCGGCTCCGTCTCCGAGATCGGCGTCCAGAGCGTGCGGACGCCATGCTCGTTGACGAGCCGCAGGGGGGTTCGGCACCCCGGGCAGCGGATCCTTCCGGTGCCGAGGTCCTCACGCCGGGCGGTGAAGTAGCCGTAGTGGTCCACCCCCCGCTCGTCCCACGCCAGATCCATGTGCCGATCCCAGTCGACCTCCGCGCCGGCTCCGCTCCTCGGGGCGCAGACCGGGCAGGGCACCCGCATCTCCTCCCAGAACCGCGGGCCGGCGAGTTCCGGATCGTGCCTGCCGACGTGCCTGACCGTTCCGGCGACGATCCTCCCTCCGCCCGCCGTTCGCCCGCGGACCTCCGGAGCGGTGGTGATCGGATCGGAGTTGTTGATGAGCCTGGCGAAGCGATCCGCCTGGGCGTCACCCAGGCGGGGGACGCCCAGGACGGTACGGGCGGTCAGGTGTTCCAGTCGCCGGATGGCGCCCGAGGGCCGGGCGACGTGCGCAGAGGTGATCATGGGTGGCGTGGAGCCGCGTGGCAGCAGCCACAGCGTGGCCAGCAGTTCGCTCACCGTCCAGAACGACGTGAAGTAGTCGGGAGCGGGATGGACGATGGCTCTGCCGGTCGCGATGATCTCGTACATCAGCCGTGCCACGCCTTCCCACATCTGCTGCCGCGTGACCACCTCGGCCGGGTAGGAGTACTCGCGGGGCGGCACCATCCGCACGGTGACCGCGTGGGCCTTCTCGAAGGTGGCACGCCACTCCTCCGCCTCCCTGCGCCCGCTGTCGTGGAAGCTGAGAAAGTAGTCGGCCGGGTTGTCGAACATCCAGTAGTGCCCCGGTGAGCGCGGCGACGGCGCCCGGTCCGCCCCCAGCGCGCGGCGCAGGTGCCGCTCCAGCCACTCGCCCAGCGCCGGGTTCTCCAGGGTCTCGCCGTGGACGGGAGCGTGGCTGGCACGGGTCAGTACGTTGCGGGGCAACGGGCTGCGGCTGAGGACGATGCTGCCGGGGTCGAGCTTGGCGCGCGTGTCGAAGGCCGCGTAGACGTCCTCGGAACCCTCGACCGAGCAGTCCCACACGACGAAGGTCGACGTCCGCCGCGCCGCGAGCGCGACGGCCCCGCCGATGCCGGGAGGCGCGACCACCAGACCGATCCCCAGCCTCGCACAGATCGGCCGTACCCAGTTGTCCAGCAGGTCACGGCCGCTCTCGGTCGGCGGTACGAAGGCCGTCAGGGTGGCGTTCACCCGGCCGTCCCAACCGGCCCGGCCTGCACGGCCAGTGCGACCGGTGCGCCCCACGGCCGGTGGCCCGCGCGGCCCGTCGCCGGCCGGCCAAGCCGCCGGCGATCCCTCCCGGGGTTGTACATGGAACCCATCTGATGCTCTCCCCTTGGCATGACGTTCCGTGAACGGCTCTCTCCGGCAGCGGAGGGTGTGCGATGGCGACCACCCGCGCGGTCACCCGTCCAGATGGTTCTCCAGGAGGGTGACCAGTTCGATGACCCCGTGGAAGGGGAGAGGCGGCTCGGCCCCCTCGGCCTCGATGGTCCCGGCGATGTGACCGGTAGCGGTCCTCTGGACGTCTATGGTCAACCGCATTCCGGCCTCCCGTCGGCGGCGCCGCTCTCCTGGCGCTCTGGCAGGCGCTCACGGTAGTCGCGGGAGACGCGGAAGGCATCCGGGTGGCACCCCTACGGATCACCCGGCGGGCTTCGACACGCCCTGCTTCTCCGTACGCCGGCCTGGGGAGGCCTCTTCCCGGTTACTCGCCGGGGTCGGACAGGACGGCGCGGAGCTCGATCCTGCTGGTGACGTTCAGCTTGGCGTAGACGCGGTTCAGCTGTGTCTCCACGGTGCTGATCGTCACCGAGCGCCGCTGTGCGATCTGACGGGTGGTCATGCCCTCGCAGACCATCGCCACGACCTCGCGCTCGGCCCCGGTGAGGCTGCCGAAGGCCGCGCTGGGGCCGTCCACCGACAGCCTGAGCTCCCCCGCCGTCTTCAGGGCGAGGTCGGCGTAGGCGGCGGCACCGGTGCGGTTGAAGGTGGCCAGCGCCCGCCGCAGCGACCGCTCCGCCTCGGCATGACGACCCCGGGTGTGCAGGGAGCGCGTCGTCACCAGGTCGATCCGGCCGGCCTCGATCGGCAGACCCACCTCTCCGGCCAAGGCGAAGGCCTCCTCACAGTCCCGTACGGCACGCGCGTGGTCACCGCGGGCGGCGGCGATCTGGGCCCGCACCCTGGCGATGGACATCAGCGTGGAGCGGCGCCCGCTGGAGGCGGCCCTGTCGGCGAAGGCGCCCAGGGCGACGTCCGCCTCGTCGAGCCGGCCGAGCAGGGAGAGCGCGTCGGCACCGACCGGGCCGAACAGGTGGGTACCGGGCTCCAGCGAGTCATAGTGGAGCTCGATGGCCTCGGCCGCGCCGAGCAGCCGCCGGGCGTCGCCCCTGGCCTGGGCGATCGCCGCCCGCGCGCCGGCCGCGTAGGCGAGACTCACCCTGCTCTCAACGATCGGCGCCCATTCCGCGGCCTGGCGGGCGTGCTCGCGCGCCAGGTCCCACTCTCCCCTGGCCGCGCGGGGGTAGCACGCCAGGGAGTGCAGGAGGGCGTAGTCCCAGACCCGCTCGTTCTCCTCGGCGTCACCGACGGCGAGCCGGGTGAACCTGACGGCGTCGTCGAGCCTGCCCCGCCGGTACTCGACCTCACCCAGGAAGCCGAGCGCCTGGCCCACCCGCAGCGCCTCGCCGCGCGTGGCCCGCGCGACGCTGTCACGCAGGTCGCCGGAGGCTCCGTCGAGGTCGTCGGTCCACAGCCGGATCATGCCGCGGGCCACCAGACCGTCCAGCCCGGCCGCCGAACCTGGCAGGTCGGCGTCCGCCAGGGACCACAGTGCCTCCTCGGCCCGTCCGGCCAGGGTCCAGCCCAGGGATTGGGCGAACCAGGCGAACGCCCGCACCCACGGCTCGCGGCTGCCCGCCGCGACGGCCGCCGTGCCGTACTCGACCATCTCGGGGTAGGAGATCTCGACCACGCCGATGATCGCCAGCTGGGCCGCGATGCGCGCCCGCAGGTCCGCGGGCGCTTGCGGGCTCTCCGCCCCGTCGTGCCCGGCCGCGCCCAGTGCCTTGACCAGCAGCAGCCTGGCCTCCGCGACGCGTCCGGAGATCAGGGCCTGGTAACCGGCGACGTAGTCGCGCCAGGGGCCTGCCGGCGCGGCGAGGATCTCGCTCTCGTAGCGCCTGGCGACGGTGGCGTCACCGCAGACCAGCAGGGTCTCGGCGGCGGTCAGCACGCGGGCGACCCGGTCGGGTCCCGGCGGGGTCAGTTCCGCGGCATGACGGGCGTAGACGGCCGCCAGCGGCAGCCTGCCCCGAGACAGCTGGGCCTGGGCCTCGCCCTGGGCCAGCGCGGCGAGCTCACCGTCCGTACCGCCACCGGAGGCGGCGATCCCGTGCCAGAGCGCGCCCGGACCTCCCAGCAGGGCGGCGTTACGGTGCAGGGCACGGCGGCGCTCGACGCTGGAGTCGTAGTAGATGCGGTCCCAGACGAGCAGGGTGGTGAAGGCGAACTCCTGCCCCGCCGTTCCCGGGATCTCCTTGACCAATCCGGCACCGACGGCCTCCGTGAGGGGAACGGTGACGTCGGCGACGCCGGAGAGCGCACGCAGGTCGGCCAGGCGGAAGCGGCGGCCGAGCACCGCCGCCGCGCCCACGACCTCGCGGGTGCGGCGGGCACACGACGCCAGCCGCGCCACGACGGCCTGCGTCATACCGCGAGGGGCGGGCAGCGGGCCGTTGCCGAAGTTGATCGAGCGCATCTCCACCTGGTCCAGCAGGAGGATCGAATGCTGCGCGTTGCCGTCGGTGTGCTCGTGCAGTCTCCTGGCCCCTGAGGGGGTGAGCCCGTCGTGGCCTGTCGCGACGGCGAGCCGTACGAGATCCTCGGCAGAGAGCCCCCCGACCTGGAGCAGGCGCCCCTGCGGCGAGTCGAAGATGCGCTCCCAGCCCTCGTGGAGTTCCAGGGGTGGCGCGTCCGGAGCCGCTCCCGGCGCGTACCCGGGAGCCTGGTGGACGACCAGGAGCATGACCTGAGCGTTGCGCAGGCGCCGGGCCGCCAGGCGGAGCGCGGTCATCGACTGCCGGTCGCCGCAGTGCGCGTCGTCGACGACCACGATCAGAGCGTCCGCGGCGGCGAACTCCGCCGCGAGGGCCTGGCCGACGAAGGCGGCCTCGGCCTGCCCGGCCAGCGTCCGGGCGAGCGTCGGGGTCGGCAGTTGCTCAGCGATCTGTTCCAGCACCCCCCAGGGATGGGCGAGCGCGTCCTCGTCGCCGAAGGCTCGCACGGTCCGCACCCCGGGGACGGTCCGCAGGAAGCGCTCGACCAGCTCGGTCTTGCCGATTCCCGCCGTCCCACGGACACCCACGATCCGTGCGTCGCGGCGTCTGGCCGCCCCCCACGCCTCCCCGAGGAAGTCGAGCTCCCGCTTCCGGCCGATGAACAGCGGAGAGGTTCTGCCGTGCAACGCAGCGCTCCCTTTTCACGTTTCGCATGTTCTTGACGGTGATTATGGGTCAGAGATCAACCTATCGGCACTGATTTCACCTGAAGATTCTTCGCGGAGTGAATCCGAACAAATTTCACATCGTCGGCGTACGGTGCGGATTCCACCGCGGGCACGAACGCGAGGGCAGGCCGGAAAGCGGGCAGCGATCGCACGGACTGCCGGGAGCCGGCCCGCGGGAGATCCGCTACGCCCGTTCCCACAGACTCCCACCTGCTCTTTTCTCGATCCCACCGGCCGATTTCCCGCACGGGGAACGATCCGCACTCGGGAAGGGGGAGTGATTCACGAATACGGTCGACCACAAAACGGCCGCCATCCTTAATTCCCACACACATGGTATGGATTTTCCACGACCGGCGACTTCGGCGCTCAGTAAGTATGCGATGACGCGAAGTGCCCGATACCCCGCACCATTACGCGGGAGCGCACACCGCGGAGACCACGTGCGATTTCCCGGCCACAACTCGGTGGTCAAGGTCCCGCTCGCCGCCGCCGCGGGAGGCGACTCGGCGTCACACCGGCCCGGGATCGAATCGCCCGCCGCCCGGCCTGCGTGCGTGCCGCTGGAGATGCGCCCGGGAGGCCTCACCCCGGCCAGCGGACCGTCGCCCCTTTGGCCGCGTCGAAGACCAGGCAGTCGGAACGGTCTTCGTTCATGCCGGTGGTCAGCGTGACAAGTTGACATCCTCTCCGCCCTAACGGACGGAGATCCCCGCCTGCCACGTCGTACGCGACTTCGGGTGGGTTACTGCTTCTTCGCTCGGTGCCGGAACAGGTCCCGGTCTTACCCACGCCCGCCCCGGTCTATCGCAGGTCGATCAGCAGCGCGGTAACGGGTCCCGGGGCCCCTCGTACGAACAGCTTGAACCGCGTCTTCGGATCGTCGTACGCCCACGAAGAGGTCTCGATCACCTGCGCCCGGGGGGAAACCTTCCCCGATCAGTTGAGGTGGAAGACCTCCTCGAGCGAGACCATTCCCTCGTCCGGGCGGCCGTCGAGGCTCTCGAAGAACGGCGCCATCTCGGCCTGCCATCGGGCGTTGACCTCTGTCGCGGCCATGGCCTCGCGGGCCGCCTCGAAGTCCTCGGTCTCCAGATAGCCGACCAGCAGCCCGTCCTCGCGCAGGAAGAGCGAGTAGTTGTGCCAGCCGGTGGCGCTCAGGGCGTCGAGCATTTCGGGCCAGACGGCACGATGGCGCTCGCGGTACTCCTGGAGGCGCTCCGGCCTCACCTTCAGCAGGAAGCAGACACGCTGCATGGGATTGCCCTTCTCGGGAAGTCGGCGGCAGGCAGGCTCCTGCTGAAAAACGATTTAACAAACTGGGCTGGACAGTAGAACCAAGCTCCCGGGGGTGTCAATGGCACATGAACACGCTGTGCCCTTAGCGTTACACGGCATGCGTCCCGCCCGGCCCCGCGTCTCCGAGGACCCACCGCCCTCCACCGCCGAGCAGCTGGCCGCCATCTGTTGCCACGTTTTAAACATTTCAATACCTCGCGCGAGCTCCGGGACAGTGCCGACCACCCCGCGAGCGCGGGTCAGGAGGTGTGGGTGATCACGGCCCCCGGCGGGCGGACGCGTTCCGATACCCGCGACCGGTCGCCAGGTAGAAGGGGCTCCGTCTGGTTCGGGGAGGAAGACGACTCCATGAGCTGCTTCACCTTCCATCTCTGACATATCACCCATATCAGGAAGGGCTTTCCGGCTACGCTTGGACCGTGCCCGTCTACGTGGCCGTGGATCTCGGAGCTGAGAGCGGCCGGGTGCTGACCGGCGAATTCGATGGTGAACGGCTCGCGGTGCGGGAGGTGCACCGCTTCGCCAACCGGCCGGTCCGCGTCCTCGACGGCCTGTACTGGGACGTGCTCGGACTGCTCGCACAGACGCGCGGAGGCATCGCGCTGGCCGCCGCCCGCGGTCGTGTCACCAGCGTGGGCGTGGACGCCTGGGGTGGCGACTTCGCCCTCCTCGACCGTGATGGGCGGCTGCTGGCCAACCCCCGCCACCACCTCGATCCCTACACCTCCGGCCTGGCGAGCCTCGTCTCCTGGCAGGACCACTACGAGCTGACCGGCATCCGCCCCGGGCCCGGCACCACGGCCTGCCAGTTGCTGGCGCACGCCGGATCGCCGCTTCTGGAGGCGGCCGACCACCTGGCGATGGTGCCGGACCTGTTCACCCTCTGGCTGAGCGGTGAGATGGTCACCGAGCGGACGATCGCGAGCACCAGCCAGCTGCTGGACGTCAGGACCGGCCGCTGGGCGAGCAGCCTTGTCACCCGCCTGGGCCTGCCCCGCCACCTGTTCGCCCACCGGCTCACCGAGCCGGGCACGGTCGCGGGGCCACTGCGGGAGAAGGGCGGGGACGGCCCGGGTGGAGTCGTGGTCGTCGCGGTGGCCGGCCATGACTCCGCCTCCGCCGCGGTGGCGCTGCCCGTCTCGTCCGGCTCTGTCGGCTACGTCTCCTGCGGCACCCGCTCGCTGGCGGGACTGGAGCTCGATGCCCCGGTCACGAGCCGGGCGGCCAGGCTCGCGGGCTTCAGCAACGAGGGCGGCGTCATGGGGACCGTGCGATTCACCCGCGCCCTCAACGGCCTGCTGCTGCTCCAGGAGTGCCGCAGATCCTGGGGCGTGCGCACCTCGTACGCGGACCTGGTCGCCGAGGCCGCCGCCACGCCCGCCTTTGGGCCGCTGATCGACCCCGGCCACCCGTGGTTCCTCGAACCCGGCGACATGCCGGCGAGGATCGCGGCCTACTGCCACTCGACCGGGCAGGCGCCGCCCGCCGGCCGCGCGGAGACGGTGCGCTGCGTCCTGGAGAGTCTCGCCTGCTCCTACCGTTGGGCCCTGGAGCAGGCCGAGTTCCTCAGCGACCGGCGGGTGGAGGCCGTGCACCTCGTGGGGGCCGGGGCCTCCAGCGAGACACTGTGCCGGCTCGTCGCCGACTTCGCCGGACGGCCCGTGCTGGCCGGTCCCGTGGAGGCGACCGCCGTGGGAAACCTGCTCATCCAGGCCATGGCCGACGGCCGCATCGGCTCCCTCACCGAGCTACGCGAGGTGGTCCGCCGCTCGTTCCGGCCCCGGCCGTTCCCACCCGGCCGCGAACGGGAGCCGTACGAGATTGCCTACTCCCGATACCGGCAGCTCACCGGGATAGACAGATTCCACGTCGACGCGGAACCCGGGCTGAGCGTCGGCACCGAGCACTGACCCGGGAGCAGCCGATCCCAGCGGTTTCTCACCCCCGTCCGGCGAGCGGTAACCTACCTGCCCCGACACCCGCGTACCTAAGTAGTCGGCTCCGGAAGTCCTTCGGGGGTTGGCGTGACGGGTGGTTGCGTGGCCCGAGGTACTCAGGTGTGCAGACCGCTGAAGGGATGCGATCACTACGGTCTTAGCGGGATAGTCCCAGCTTGCCCGCCCGCAGCCCGGCCTGGAAGCGGGAGCCGGCCTCGAGCTTGGCCATCAGCTCGGCCACGCGCCGCCGATAGGTGCGTAGCGAGACGCCGAGCCGTTTGGCCGCCGATTCGTCGGTGAGTCCCGAACCGAGGGCTTCGAGGATCATGCGGCTGTCGGCATCGAGGTGGGGGATGTCGCTGCGCAGATAGGTGTCGAGATCGACGGCGGTGTCCCAGATCGCCCGGAACAGCGAGTGGACGCCGTCGACCAGGATCTGCGACGTCGTCACGGTGTACTCGCGGCCGGTGGGTGTCTCCCGGCCGGCAAGGATCATCACCCGCCGGTCGATGAGGATGGTCTCGTGCGGCAGTTGGGAGCCGCCTATCCGAACGAGAGCGCCCTTGCTCTGCACCAGCCGCAGGTGCGCCCGGGCCTCCTCGTCGGCGAGCGCGACCGGGCCGAGCAGCTTTCGAGCGGTGAAGCCCGAGGCATCCGCAGTACCCATCCGGTTCCGGATCGCGGCCCTGGCCTCCGGCTGCGACCAGGTCTTGAGGTCCCGGGCGGCGCAGAGGAACTCGGTCTGCGCGGACTCGAAGAGATGACCGGCACGCGCGATCAACTCTGCGTCCCCTCGCACTGAAAACACCTGTTCGTTCCGCATCCCGCCAGTCTGGCAGCAAGCTGCCACGAGCTCGCTGGGCGTCGTGGCGGCGGACACGATGAGCCTCGTGACGATCGAGACCTTCTCCCTCGGCGGAGATCTGACCATCAACCGGCTCGGCTTCGGCGCGATGCGCCTGGCGATGGGCACCTTCGACGGCCCGCCGCGAGCTCCTGAGGGTGGCATCGCCGTGCTCCGGCGCGCCGTGGAGCTGGGCGTGAACCACATCGACACGGCGGGCTTCTACGGCAGGGGAGCGGTGCGGGCCAACGAATTGATCCGTACGGCATTGACCCCCTACCGTGACGATCTGGTGATCGCCACGAAGGTCGGGCCACTGCCCGGACCAAACGGTGTGCCGAACGAGCAGGCGACGCCTGATCAGTTGCGCGGCCTGGTCGAGGCGGATCTGCGCTCTCTCGGCCTGGACCGGCTCGACCTGGTTTATCTACGGGTCGGTGGGGTGACCGGACCGGGGGGCGAATCGATCGCCGAACGGTTCGCGGTGCTGGCCGAGCTCCGCGCGGAGGGGCTGATCCGGCACCTGGGCGTCAGCAACGTCGACGCCGCGCAGCTCGCCGAGGCCCGGGCGATCGCGCCCGTCGCGGCGGTGCAGAACCGGCACACCGGTGACATGGGACTGCTGGCGGAATGCGAGGAAGCGGGCATCGCGTACGTGCCGTACTTCCCCCTCGGCGGCGGTGGCGGCCCGCTCGACGCCGACCGGCTCGGCAAGGTCGCAGCACGCCTGGGCGCGACCACAGCGCAGGTCCAGATCGCATCGCTGCTGGCGAAGTCGCCGTCGGTGCTTGCGATTCCGGGCACCGGTTCTCTCGATCACCTGGAGGAGAACCTCGCGGCGCACGATCTCAGCCTCGGTGACGAGGACCTGTCTGACCTGCGAGGCTAACCGATCTCGTGCCCGTTGCCGCCGACCGCCCGACATCCCCGCGACTTCCCCGGCTTGGCCCAGGTCGGGGATCGGCTCCGAGCCTTCGAAGACCGTTACAACGCCACAGCACAGCCGTTCCAGTGGAAGTTCACCACCTCCGACCTGGACGATCTGCCGGCCAGGCTCTACCGGCACACCGCCGATCACCAGGAGGAATCCTCCGTCGCACTGGCAGTATGAGCGACCCCCGAAGGACTTCCGGAGCCGACCGCTAAGGTTTCCTCCGTGAGAGCGTTCGTCGTGACCGGGCCTCGCCGCTTCTCCGTGTGGGACGTCGAGCCACCGGTCCCCGGCCCCGGGCAGGTCGTCGTCGACGTGGAGCGGGCCGGGGTATGCGGCACCGACATGGAGTTCTTCAGCGGGGAGATGGCCTACCTCAACGAGGATCACGCCCGCTATCCCATCCGACTCGGCCACGAGTGGTGCGGGAGGGTCTCCTCGGTCGGCGAGGGCGTCGAAGACGGCTGGATCGGCACCCGGGTCACCGGGGACACCATGCTCGGCTGCGGACGGTGCCGCCGCTGCCTGGGCGGGCTGCAACACGTGTGCGAGGACCGCTTCGAGATCGGCATCCGCGGCGGGTGGCCCGGCGCCCTGGCCGAGCAGCTGCCGGTGCCGGTCACGGCGCTGCACGCGCTGCCGGACGCGGTCGACGCGGCGGCCGGGGCCATGGTCGAGCCCGGCGGCAACGCGCTGCGGGCCGTCGAGGCCGCGGCCCTCGCGCCGGGTGACCGGCTGCTGGTGCTGGGGCCGGGGACGATCGGCCTGCTCGCCGCCCGGTTCGCCCTGGCGCGCGGCGCGGAGGTCCACATCATGGGCCTGTCGGAGCCGTCACTGGAGTTCGCCCGAGGTCTCGGCGTGCACGGGGCGTGGACCTCCGACAGGCTTCCCCGGCTCCCGTTCGACGCAGTCATCGACGCCTCTAACGCTCCCGGCCTGCCCGCCCTGGCCGTCGACCTGGTGGAGCCGGGCAAGCGGGTGGTCTACATAGGGATAGCGCCGAGACTCAGCGCCGTCGACACCCGCGCGCTGGTGCTCAAGGATGTCACGGCCGTCGGGATCCTGAGCGCCTCCCCCGGCCTGGCCGGGGCGATCGAGCAGTACGCCTCGGGCTCGGTGGATCCCCGGCCGCTCGTGGCGGCCGTCGTCGGTCTCGAGGAGGTGGGTGCGGTTCTCGCCGGCTCCCGCCCCGCGGGCTCCGGCCCCGGCCCCAAGATCCACGTCGACCCGCGAGCCTGACCTGGCCGTTCCGATCGGGCGGCGGCGTGCCCGCGGAGCCGTCCGCTGGGCCGGCGCCGGAACCACGCCGCGGGCCCGTCACCGAAGCCTTCCGTCAGACCCGTGCGGACAAAATATGATCTTTAATAGCCTGGAAGTGTATTGTCGTTTTATGCCCGCTACAGCCCTCTTGTCCGACCAGAGGGTGTGATGACCCCCGATCCGCCGGCCGACTGGGCGCGCAGCGGCGTCGTCACGCTGACCGGCCGCGAGAGCGGCCCTCCGCTGGTGCCACCGGGCCGTGCCGCCACCGTGGCGCGGGAGCTGGCCGGCCGCTTCACCGAGTTCACCGGGGTGCGGGTGGACGGTGCCCGGTTGCTGGCGGAGCGTGCCGCCTTCACCGGCCACCGGCGAGGTGGAGCCGTGTCGGCCGGAGGCGCGTGCCGGCTGCTGCGCACCGCCGACGGCTGGGCGGCGGTCTCCTGCGCCCGCCCCGATGACCCGGCGTTACTGGGAGCGCTGGTCTGCGCGGAGGTGGGCGACGACCCGTGGCCGGCGGTCACCGGCTGGCTGCGCGAGCACACCGGTGCCGAGCTCGCCGAGCGGGCGGCGCTCCTCGGCGTCGCCGCGGGCCCGGTCCGGCACCGGGCCGTTCCGCCCGTCCCGCTCATCCCGCCCGCGCCGGTGACGCCCCGGCCACCGGACGGTCTGCTGGTCGTGGACTTCAGCGCGCTGTGGGCGGGCCCGCTCTGCGCCCACCTGCTCGGCCTGGCCGGTGCCCGGGTCGTCAAGGTGGAGACGCCGTGGCGGCCGGACGGCGCCCGGGGAGGGAACGCCGCGTTCTACCGGCTGCTGCACGCCGGGCACCGCTCGGTCGTGCTCGACCCCCGCACCCCCTCCGGGCGGCACGCCATGGCCGCCCTGGTCGACGCCGCCGACATCGTCATCGAGGCGTCCAGGCCCCGCGCGCTGGCCGGTTTCGGGCTCGACGCCGAGGCCGCGGTCGCCGCCGGCACCGTCTGGATCTCGATCACCGCCTACGGGCGCGGGAGCGACCGGGTCGGATTCGGTGACGACGTCGCCGCGGCGAGCGGCCTGGTCGCCCATGACGCCGACGGGACCCCGTTGTTCTGCGGCGACGCGATCGCCGACCCGCTCACCGGCCTGACCGCCGCCGTCCTCGCCGCGACGGCGCCGCCGGACGGCACGGGCGCGCTGTGGGACGTCTCCATGTCCGACGTGGTCGCCGCCACGCTGGATCCCGTCGCGGAAACGCCCCCGAGCTCGGTGGCCGCCCGGTCGCGGAACGGTGGCTGGGTCGTCGACGCCTCCTCCGGCCCGGTCGACGTCGCCGTCCCGCTGCGGCGGCTGGTGTCCGGGAGGGCACCCCGGAGCGGGGAGCACACCGCCGAGGTGCTGCGCGAGCTGGGCGTCGTGTCCCGGTGACCGGTCTGCTGCTGCGCGGCGCCGAACTCGACGGGCGCACCGGGGTCGACGTCCGCGTCGAAGACGGCCACGTCGTCGAGGTGGGCACCGCCCTCGGCCGCCGGCCGGGAGAGGCCTGGTACGACTGCCGGGGCGGCGCGCTGCTGCCCGGGCTCTGCGACCACCACCTGCACCTGCACGCGCTCGCCGCCTGGGGCACCTCGGTGCGTTGCGGCCCTCCCGAGGTGACCGGGCCCGCCGCGCTGGCCGCCGCACTGGCCGCGGCCGTCCCCGACGAGCACGGGTGGATCCGTGGCGTCGGGTACGCGGAGACGGTCGCCGGTGACCTCGACGCCGGCGCGCTGGACCGCCTCCGTCCCGACCGCCCGGTCCGCGTCCAGCATCGCAGCGGCGCGCTGTGGACCCTCAACACCGCGGCCATGGCCGCGACCGGTCTGGCCGGGGCCGACCACCCTGGCGTCGAACGGGACGACCGCGGCTTTCCCACCGGGCGGCTCTGGCGCGCCGACGGCTGGCTGCGCTCCCGGCTGCCGCCCGCCGGACCGCCCGATCTCGCCCCGGTGGGCGCCGCCCTCACCCGCTTCGGCATCACCGCCGTCACCGACGCCACCCCCGATCTCGACGCCGGCGCCGTCGCGGCGATCACCGAGGCCATGCGGGGCGGGGCACTGCCTCAGCGCGTCCAGCTGCTCGGCGCCCCGCTGGACACCCCGGCCGGGTACGGTGACCCCGCGGGGTCACCGTACCCGGCCGTCGGGCCATACAAGATCGTGATCGCCGATTCCGGGCTGCCCACACTCGACGAGCTCACCGGCCGGATCCGGGCCGCGCACGCCGCCGGGCGCGCGGTCGCCGCGCACTGCGTCACCCGCGAGGCGCTGGTCCTGCTGCTGGTCGCGCTGGACGACGCCGGTTCCCTGCCCGGTGACCGGGTCGAGCACGCCGCACTCGTACCGGCCGAACTCGCCCCGGAGATGGCCCGCCTCGGCCTGCGCGTCGTCACCCAACCCGGCTTCCTCGCGCACCGGGGCGACGACTTCCTGCGGGACCTCCCCACCCAGGACCACCAGGACCTGTACCGCTGTGCCACCTTCTTCCGGGCGGGCGTACCCGTCGCGCTGTCCAGCGACGCCCCCTACGGCCCGCTCGACCCCTGGGCCGTCATCGGCGCGGCGATCCGGCGGCACACCCCGGCCGGGCGGGTCGCCGGTCCGGGTGAGCGGCTCACCTTCTCCCAGGCCCTCGACGCCTACCTCGCCCCGCCCGGCGATCCGGGCGGTCCGGCCAGGCGCGTCCGTCGCGGCACACCCGCGGACCTCGTCGTCCTGCGCACTCGTCTCGACGACGCGCCCGCCGACCCGGAGCCCGTCCGGGCGGTGCTGGTGGGAGGCCACCTCGTCCGGGACGGGCTCGGCGCGGGGGCCGCCGGCGGGTAGACGCCGTACGCCACCGCCCGACTCCTCACGGACGGCCGACCCGCGCGCGCGTCGAGGTCAGCCCTTCAGGCCGGTGTGGGCCAGGCCCTCGATGAACTGCCGCTGCGCGAGGACGAACACCACAAGCACCGGTAGCGTGTCATCGAGGCGGCGGCGAGCTGGACGTTCCACATCGGCCCGCCGTAGGCGTCGACGAACTGGGTCAGTGCCTGCGGCAGGGTGAACCTCTCCGGCGAGGAGAGGTACACGATGGGTTCGAGATAGAGGTTCCAGCTGTGCAGGAAGGTGAAGATCGCGACAGCGCCGAGCGCGGGACGGGCCAGCGGCAGCGCGACCCGGTAGAAGGTGCCGAACCTGCCGCGCCCTCCTTCGGCACCGACGGCGGCGTGGAGTACATGTTCTACGAGGCCGGCCAGCGGAGCCGGTCGACGATCGCCGTCGCCCGCGCCGTCTAGTGCTGTGACCGGATAGGTTCACCGTCCGTGAGGTCATCCACCGGTTCAACGAGATCCGGCCGGCCTGCCTGGACCCTCAGTGGGCGGGAGGTCGTCCCCGCCTGCTGAAGCCTGGCGAGAAGGAATTCGTCGTGGAGACGGCCACCACCCGCCCGACCAAGCCCGGCAAGCCTTTCACCCGCTGGTCGCTCCGTAAAGCCGCCCAGCACCGCCGCAGCCTGAGCTGCCCGTTGCCGAACACCGGACGGCCGGGAGTTGATCCGTCGATCAGCTGACACGGGCGGCGATGGTCCGCGCGCACACCAGGGACTCGGTATGCGTCGTGTCCACCTCCAGGTCATAAATCACACCGTCGTGAACCACATCCGCTTGCGACGCGGCCATACCCTGGACCCGATCTCCACGTGCGACCTCGCGGCCTGCGGCGACCGTACTCTCACACCTCACGCCAACCCACAGCACGTCCAGCTCGCTCAGAGCCTTCTGCCACCGCTGCTGGGACGAGGCTCCGCCGAGAAAGAAGTCATCGACGATGACCCTGGCGCCGGCACGGGCCATGGCCACGACACCCTCCATCCAGGCTGCCTCCAGCGACCGGAAGTCCGCCCCGATGCTCACCCCGCCGTCCGCCGCGATCTCGATCCCCGCGTCCGACGCCTGCATCCTCGCGGGCATCGCGTCGACGAATGAATCGACGCCGAACGCCAGCCACGGATCTGGAAGAACGGCCTGCAGGCACCGTACGATCCCGGACTTCCCCGAGCTGGAACCACCATTGATAATGATCATCCGAGTCGCCACCCCGCCACAGTAGGGCCTCTCCCATACGGCACAAAACGGATTTCGGCAGACCACACCCCGGTGAACGTTCCTGGTCACAGCACCAGGGACACGCGTTCCTGGGGCGCGTAAGCCGCGCACCACCGGCTCTCCCCGGTCACGAACCCGCCGTGCCATGGCCGCCTCCGCGCCGCCATCGACGGCCTCTGCCGCGTCTGGTCACCGTTACCGGCCATCGCCCCCGTACGGGGTGCTGGTCTAGTCTCACGATCGTGACGATCAGGAACTCGCACTGCTCCTTCTGCGGTGCGGCATTCGCCCCCGGACAGGATTGGCCGCGCACCTGCGCCGGCTGCCGGAACACCTCCTACCTCAACCCGCTGCCGGTCGCGGTGATGGTGCTGCCGGTCGACGACGGCCTGCTGGTGATCCGCCGTGACATCGAACCGCACCGGGATGAGCTCGCCCTGCCCGGCGGCTTCGTCGACATGGGCGAGTCCTGGCAGCAGGCGGCCGTCCGGGAGCTCCGGGAGGAGACGGGGATCGTCGTCGACGCGGACGAGGTGCGCCTCCTCGACGTGCTCAGCGCCCCCGACGGCACTGTGCTGATCTTCGCTCTGGGGCCGAGGACCCGCTCGGCCGCCCTCCCGCCGGTCACGCCCACGGCCGAGACGACGGAGTGGCTGCTGATCGACGGGCCGAGGGAGCTGGCGTTCCCGCTGCACACCAGGATCGTGGCGAAGTACTTCGGCTGAGCGGCCGCCGAGAGGCAGGCAGGCGCCGCACGACCCTCGCCCCCGCAGCGACCCCGTGGTTCTCGTACGGCGGGCGCCTTCGCAGGCGATCAGGCACAGCACGTCTACAACTCGACCTCGCCTGTGACGCAGGTGATCGTGCCGCCGCCGACCCAGATCGTCCTGTCGGCGTCCCGGGAGATGTGGGCGCGCCCGGCACGCCCGAGGACCGTCCCCTGACTCGCCACATACGGTGCCTCGGCGCGGCCGGTGCGGAGCAGCCACTGCGCGAGCGAGGCGTTCAGGCTCCCGGTCACCGGGTCCTCGGCCGTGGCACCGTCCTTGGGGAAGAACGCCCGCACCTCGAACGCCTCCGGCGACCCCTCGGGATACGGGCCGACCACACCCACGTCGAGATCCACGAGCCCTGGCCGCAGCGCGAGCACCTCGTCCGCGCCGGCCAGCAGGACGGCCACCCAGCCGGGCCCGTTGGCCGCCCACTCGGCGTCCAGGATCTCGGCGCGGCCGATGCCCAGCATCCGCGCGACGCGCTCCACCACCGGCTCCTCGACCGGCCCCGAGCGGAGCAGCGGCGGCGCGGCGAAGGCCAGCCCGTATCCGGTCCGGCGCACCGGCACCAGCCCCGCCCCGCACTGCTGGACGATCACGTCGGCCCCGCCCGGCGTCCCGCCCGCCGCCAGCCAGGCGTGGCAGGTGCCCAGCGTCGGGTGCCCGGCGAAGGGCAGCTCCGAGCCCGGAGTGAAGATCCGCACCCGGTAGTCCGCGCCGGGCGCGCTCGGCGGCAGCACGAAGGTGGTCTCCGACAGGTTCGTCCAGCGCGCGAACTCCAGCATCTCCTCGGTGGTCAGCCCTCTCGCGTCGAGCACGACGGCGACCGGATTACCCCGGTATGGAGTGGTGGTGAAGACGTCGACCTGCTGGAAGGGACGCGGCATGCCGCCGAGTATGCCACCCCGGGCCTCGAATCCACGCCTTGACAGCGTTCACCGTGAGGGCTTGTAATGATCCACGTCGCGTGTCGCCGACCTGGAGGACGGCGGTGGCATGGAGGCGCCGTAACAAGGGATGATGTCGTGACCTCTCACTTCACAGGCTGCGCCTAACCGCATCGCGCCCGCGCGCCGTTCCCGCATTCGGTGGTGCTGAGCACCGCTTTCGCAGGTGAGCTCTTCTCGAATCCGACGGGCCGGTGACCGGCCGGCGGCCCACTGCCCCGCGTACTCATCGAGGCTCCATGCCCGCGGCCGAGTCGGCGCGCGGCGGCTTCGTACCCCCCGTACCGCATCATTCATCTCCACCGCGCACCCTCGCGCTTCACCCACGCCTGGAGTAGGCAGAGCATGCCCAACGACTTCAATCAGCGGATCATCGAAGAGTTTCGTGCCAACGCCGGCCGGGTCGGCGGCCCCTTCGAAGGAGGCCGGTTACTCCTTCTGACGACGACCGGGGCCAGGACCGGCGCGCGCCGTACCACCCCGGTCGGCTACCTGCCGGACGGCGCGCGCAAGCTGATCATCGCCTCCGCCGGGGGCGCGCCGAGCCATCCGGCCTGGTACCACAACCTCCTCGCCGACCCGCGCGTCACCGTGGAGGACGGGGTCTTCACCTACCAGGCGCAGGCGGTCGTCCTGGAAGGCGAGGAACGGGACCGCCTCTTCGCCCGTGCGGTGGAGTCGGACCCCGGATGGGCCGACTACCAGGCCAGGACGAGGCGGGTCATTCCCGTCATCGCCCTGAACCCCGTCGACGGCGGGCCGCCCGCCGGACCGTAGGGGACTCCCTTGCCATCAGTGCCTTCACCCGGGCCGACCGGCCGCACGTGCCGCGCGCCGGCTGGTGACCGCTCTCATCACCAGGCCTGTCCCACTCAACGAGCTTCAGCCACACCGGGCAGATGGCGGTCCATACCCCGTCACCCGCACAGCGGAAGGATCACGTTTTGAACGTCACACACATCCCCACCACGCCCGACGACAGCGCCGCGGCTCTGGCCGAGCTCAGGACTCTGCAGTCCCGTCCCCCCGTCCTGCCCGCCGACGCCGACCGCACGCCCGCCCTGCCGCACACCGGCGGCATTCCCGGTGAATGGGTCACCGCTCCCCGCCGCCCGGCAGGCCAGACGGCGATCGAGGCGGGGGTCACGATCTACGTCCACGGGGGCGGATTCGAATACAAAAACCCTCACCTGGAACAGGTCATGGCTTATCGCTTGTCCCGAGCGACCGGCCGCCCCGTCCTGGCGGTGGACTACCGTCTCGCCCCCGCCCACCCGTATCCGGCCGCGCTCGACGACATGGTGGCCGCCTATCGAAGCCTGCTGGACCAGGACGTGCCCGCCTCACGGATCATCCTGGCGGGTGAGTCCGCCGGGGGCACGTTGCTGCTGTCGGCGCTGCTCGTGCTCAAGCAGGCGGGCGATCCCCTCCCCGCGGCGGCGGTGGCCATTTCCCCGCAGACCGACCTCACCCTGTCCAGCCCGTCCATCGACGCAAACGACGGCCAGGACTTCGTCAACCGGGCCGTACTCGACCATGTCCGCACCCGGTATCTGGCCGGGGCACAGCCGGACCGAGCACCTCAGTCTCCCCTCCACGGCGAGCTCGACGGGCTGCCGCCGCTGCTGCTCGCGGTGGGCTCGAAAGAGGTGATGCTCGACGACGCGCGGCGCTTCGCCGAAGCCGTCTCCGCCGCCGGAGGAAACGTCTGTCTCGACATCTACGACGGCATGCCCCACGCCTTCCACGCCACCGTACTGTCGGCGACCCCGCTTCCCATCGCCACCATCCTGCTGCACCGCATCGCGGAGTGGATCGGCCGACAGGACCGATCACGATGATCATCCCAGGACTCCGAATGGTCTCACCGAGCCGGCCACCGCCGTCATCGTCCGGTTCAGTCCACGTCGCGCCCGTGATCGTTCTCGCCTTCCTTCTTGGCGATGAGCTGCCTGAGCGCGCCGACGATCGTGAAGACCACACCGATCACGAAGATCGGAAAAGCGCCCGGCGCCCGCTGGGGCAACGCCATCCACGACATGCCCGTGGCGACCGTGTTCAGGACGCAGCCGACCAGGAAGATCGTGCGCCAGACCGAGATCACGCCGTCTCCATCATTGCGACTTCACAGTGACCGGCTCGTTCCCCATGATCGACGAGTACGTGATGATGACTCTCTTCCCGCGTAGGCCTATACGAAGAGAATGCTAAGCAGTTGCTCCGAGCTCGTCGATCAGATGAACGGGCCGATGAGGTCGGCAAACTCCTCCGGGTCGACGATCCGCACGCCCAGGCTCTCGGCCTTGGCCCGTTTGGAGCCCGCGTTCTCCCCGGCCACCAGCAGGCTGGTCTTGGCCGAGACGCTGGAGGAGGATTTGCCTCCGGCGCGTTCGATCAGCTCGTTCATCTGGTTGCGGGTCAGCGCCTCCAGCGCCCCGCTCATCGAGCCGGTGACCATGACGGACATCCCGGCCAGCGGCAGCTCGGACGTGCCGCTCGCCTCGGGGTCGGCGCCGGGCTCGGCGGGTGGCTCCAGCCCGGCTCGGTCATGGTGACCCCGGCCTTGACCAGCTTGTCGATGAGGTCGGCGAGCTCGACCAGCTCGGCCACCACCACCGGTGACTTCTCCTCACCGATGCCCTCCACCGCCTGGATCGCCTCTGCGTCGGCCGCGCGGACGGCGTCCATGCTGCCGAAGTGCCGGGCGATGCGGCGGCTCATGGAACGGCCGGTGCCGCGCACGCCCAGCGCGCAGAACACCCTGCTCAGCGGCTGCGCCTTGGCCCGCTCGATGGCGGCCAGCAGGTTGTCGGTGCTGGTGGCGCCCATCCGCTCCAGGCCCAGCACCTGCTCACGGGTCAGATAGAACAGGTCGGCGAAGTCGGCGATCAGCCCGGCGTCCAGTAGTTGCTGGATGCGGTTCTCGGCCAGGCCCTCGATGTCGAGCTGGTCGCGGCCGGCGGCGTAGCCGATGGAGGCGATCGCCCGGCAGGCACGCCCGCGTACGCACCGCCACCGCTCCTGGGAGGCATCGATCGCGTCGCCGCAGGACGGGCAGACCTGCGGGATCGCGATCGGCTGTTCGGCTCCGGTGCGCAGGTGCACGACCGGGGCCTCGACCCGGGGGCTGGCCGAGCCGGTCACGGTGGAATTGCGCGGTGAGGTGATGTTCCCTGTCAAGTTCATCTGTTCAGGGCCTCGTAACTCTTGCAGGGCGGGGGTTGCCGGCCCCCGGCGCACAACGACAGCCCAGTCGGAGTGGGTAACCGCCAGTTCACCGTCGCCGGGCGGACCCGACCGGCCGACGACCTCACCCACCAGATCCTGCTCGAACGGTTGGACCATGGTGATCGGCGCCGGTTTTTCACGGCATTCTTGAGCGGTGCTTGAACTGAGGGCGTCGAAGCCGGCGATCATCGCGGCCCAACTCGGTGCGACCTGGGCAGTGGGGGCGATCGCGCTGCCACTGGTGTGGCGGTTCCTACCGGTCGCGGCGTTCGGGGGTGGAGAAAGCGGGGTCGTCCTCGTCGCCCTCCTGGGCGCACTGCTCGTCCTGGCCTACCTGATCGTAGTGATCACGGCCACCCGCAGGGCGTCGGCCCTCGGCGCGACGGTCATCGGCCGGGTGCTCTGGGCGCTGCTGGTCCTAGGCGCGGGGACCGCCGGATGGGCGCTGGGCTGGGCGGCGACCGACGTCGCCGGGCCCGGGGTGAGTCGCAGCGGGCTGTTGTCGTCCCTTCTCGGAGGGATTCCGTTCGTCCTGGCGGCCGGGATGTTGCTGCGTGGATGGCGGCTCAGCCTTACCGCGCTGGGGCTGAGCGTGGTGCTGATCGGTGCCGGCGTGGTGGTGCTGCGCCAGGAGTCGCCAGAGGAGTTCGAGGCACGGCTGGCGGCTGCCGGCGTACGTAGGGAGACCACGTACGTGGTCGCCATCCCCGGCTACCGGTCCAACGGCGGCCGCGACTACGGCCACGGGCTGGGCGACGCCGGCTTCCTCCCCGAAAACCCGGACGCGATCCCGCCCGATCGGCACATCACGATCATCGCGTACGACCGGCTCATGGTGGGCGAAAAGATGTGCGGGCAACCCACCGCCCAGGACTCCCGCCTGACATGGGGCTCCTGCACCGTCGAGTCGGGCGGCCTGGTGTACCGGCACAACGAGATCGAGCACGGCTACCAGGTGCCGGTCGGCCGCCGGCACGTGACGGTGGTGGGAACCCCATCGGTCGACCATGACCTGCTGCGGGCCGCGGCGCTGAGCCTGCACCTGGCCACCGCCCGCGAACTGGGCGCCGTCCACGAGCAGACCGGCGACTACTACGCGGCGAGGATCCCCGGATACGCCGGGCAGCCTACCGGGATCCCTCCGGGCATGATCTACCTGCCGTTGGACCGCACCGGCATCGGAGCGCAGAGCGTCGCGATCCAGTTGTACGTGACCTACGCGGACGGGGAAGACATATGCTTCCGCACCACTGAGTGCACACCGGATGGCGCCGGCCTCACGCACGTCCGCCACGAGGACACGCACGGGTACGTGATGCGGCGCGGTGAGGTGAACGTGCGGGTGCTGGGCGGCCTGCGGATCGGCAAGACGCCACTGCGGCAGGCCACCCTGAACGCCCGCCCGGTCACCGAGGAGGAACTGCGCCGCGCCCTCCCTCCGCTGCAACCGCGTCACACCATCGACCGCTTCCGCCGATGGCTGCGGACGTTCTGAACTTGTACGGGCGCTTTGAGCTTGACATGAGCCGGCACCTGGAGCTGGACGGCGTCCCCCTCAGCCCGCCCAACTGACAGCGCAGTGGAAGTTGGGCCGGTGGGGCCGGCAACCCGGTCGCCGATGCCATTGTGGAGCGGGCCCAAGCGCTGCTCGACAATGGCCAGGAGCGGTTGCTCGCCACAGCAGATGCGTTCGACACCGCCTTGGGTGGCCGGGACTAGTGGCGGCTGATCGGCTCTGTCAGTGTCATCCGACAATCAGCGAGGCAGGTGAAGGTCTGACCTCGCTGATCTTGCCAGCTGCTACGCGGACTGCTGGAGTTTCCGCAGGGAGTTCTTGATCGTCTGGAGTTCACCCATCAGGCGATCCACCGCAGCATCCAGGACGAGGACCGGGTCCTGGGCTGACCAGAACCGGAGCGTTCGCTCCAACTCCTCCCGCCAAAAGGTGGCGTCGTCCTCAACCTTTAGTTTGAGGTGCCGGGCGAGGTCGGCAAAGCCCGAGCCTGGCGCATGTGAGCTCTCGGAGACAACCAGCGCCGAGAGCATCGGCCGGCCATGCTCGACCTCATACATGCTGACGTGGCCGAGGGCCGGGAACATAGCCCGGAAGGGTGGTCGGCTCATCCCGGTGTTGATCCCGTCCGGGTCAATCAGGAAGCCGAGCGCCTTGTAGCTCAGACAGGCAGCCAGGGGTTGCGCCGGGTCGGCAGCCCGACTCCGGTCTAGCAGTGCACGGTGGATCGCCTGCTCATCCGACGTGAGTGTGATCATGAAGACTCCTCGTGGGGAGGTGGCCCGTAGGCCAGTAGGTCCGGAGACGGCGCCGCCCGTGGGCAGTGAGTCGACAGCAGGGCCTTAGGTCTGGTCGGCGCCAGGGTTCGGAGGAACGGAAGTTGAGTCCGCCGTCCGACACGACTGTTCATCAGCTGCTCTCACCTCAGACAAGTGCTGTGGCCTCGGCCAATGCGTGCTGATCGCGCCGGAGGTGTTCGGCCGGCGCGATGATGACGGCATCGTCATCCTGCTGGAGACCGAAACCGCCGAAAGATGCTTGAGCGTCTCCCTCGGGCCTGAGGGTTGCCGTGCGGCAGGTCCGACATCAAGGCCGTCAGCACCATTGCCATGAGCATGCCTGTCCACCGAGATGGTTACAGGACAAGCACGCTCATATCTATCGCCCGGGCGAGCTCATCGAGGGCGCGGAGGTCAGGCTCGCATCTCCCGGGTCGGCCGGGATCTTCAGCAGCTGCCCAGCATGGTGTACATGCCGCCGCGACAGACAGAAGTGGCCTTCGCGGCGACCAAGGATCCCACTTGTGTTGCCTCTCCCGGCATGCGGTCATCGATCACGAACGTTATCTATTGACCACAGCCTCACAGCGCGCAGGCCTCGGACGGCCGAACGGAATTGTCGGTGCCATCAAGCATGATCGAACCATGACCGAGGAGCCCCCGATCGCTGTCCTGACCGACGACACGGCCTACGCCGAAGCCGTTCAACTGGCTGTTGACTCCGCCGCCGCGTACTACGCCGACGGCACCTCCACGCTCGACGACGATGCCTACGACAGGCTCGCGCGCGGGATCCAGGCGTACGAGGAAGCCCACCCCGAGGCGGTGCTAGCGACCTCACCCACGGGCAAGGTCGCCGGTGGCGCCGTGGTTGGCGACGTGCCGCACACCGTGCCGATGCTCAGCCTGGACAATGTCTTCGGCGCCGAGCAACTGGCCGACTGGGCCACCTCGTTGGAGCGCAGGCTCGGACGCCCGGTCGCGGCGTGGAGCGTCGAGCCCAAACTCGACGGCTTGGCTATCTCGGCCCGCTATCGTCACGGCCGCCTGACACAGCTCGTAACCCGCGGCGACGGTACTGCCGGTGAGGACGTCTCCCACGCGATCGGCACCATCGTGGGGCTGCCCGCCAGGCTGGCCGAGCCGGTCACCATTGAATTGCGTGGCGAAGTGCTCATGACGACCGAGCAGTTCGAGGTGGCGTGCCTCAAGCGCCAGGCGCACGACGGCACCACGTTCGCCAACCCGCGCAGCGCCGCCGCCGGCACGCTGCGCGCCCAGGACCGGCCGTACGTGTGTGAGCTGACGTTCTTCGGCTACGGCGCACTGCCGTACCCCGACGACGCCTCCGAGCAGGCCGCTTCGCTGCGCGAGCTGCCGCACAGCGAGATCATGACGTGGGTCGCTGCGCAAGGCGTGCAGACCACCGCCGCCACCCCAGTGGCCGGGATCGTCGCCGAGACGCTGGTGCAGGTACAAGAGCGCATCGAGCAGATCGCCACGGTGCGGCCGGAGCTGCCCTTCAACATCGACGGGATAGTGATTAAATGCGATCTGGCCGCCGACCAATCGCAGGCCGGTTTCGGCTCGCGCGCGCCCCGGTGGGCGATCGCCTACAAGCTGCCCGCCACTGAGAAGATCACCAAGCTGATCGGCGTCGAGTGGAACACCGGCCGCACCGGCATCATCGCCCCGCGCGCCGTGCTGGAGCCGGTCGAGCTCGACGGCAGCATCGTCACCTACGCAACGCTTCACAATGCCTCCGACATCGCGCGTCGTGGCTTGATGCTGGGCGACAGCGTGACCGTGTACAAGGCCGGTGACGTGATTCCCCGCGTTGAAGCCCCGGTCGTGCACCTGCGCACCGGAGATGAGCGGCCGATCGAGATTCCTCAGGTCTGCCCGTCCTGCGGTGACGGCATCGATAGTTCGCAGGAGCGGTGGCGGTGCGTGCGCGGGCGCTCCTGCCGGGCCATCGCCTCCATCACCTACGCCACCGGTCGCGACCAGCTCGACATTGAAGGGCTGGCCACGAGCCGTATCGAGCAGATGCTGGACGCCGGGCTTATCTCCGATTTCGCCGACCTGTTCTATCTGACCCGCGAGCAGGTGCTGGGCCTGGAGCGGATGGGCGAGACCAGTACCAACAACTTGCTGGCTGCCATCGAGCGGACCAAGGCCCAGCCGCTGAGCAGGGTGTTCTGCGCGTTGGGCGTGCGCGGCACGGGCCGTTCCATGAGTCGGCGCATCGCCCGGCACTTCGGCAGCATGGACGCCATTCGCGCGGCCGACGCTGAGGCGATCCAAGCGGTCGAAGGCATCGGCCCGGAGAAGGCGCCGGTGGTGGTGGCCGAGCTGGTCGAGCTGGCACCGCTGATCGACAAGCTGGTGGCGGCCGGGGTCACCATGACCGAGCCCGGCTGGAGGCCACCCGCCGTCCCTGGCATCGACGTCGACCCCGATGCGCAGACGGCCCCGGAGGCGGGCGGCACGTCCGAGCTGCCGCTGGCCGGGATGTCCGTCGTGGTCACCGGATCAATGAGCGGTGCGCTGGAGGCGCTGACCCGCAACCAGATGAACGAGCTGATAGAACGCGCTGGAGGCAAATCCTCCTCCAGCGTCTCGAAGAAGACCAGCCTGCTGGTGGCCGGGGAGAACGCGGGCTCCAAGCGCGCCAAGGCCGAGAGCCTGGACGTGCGGATCGTCGGCCCCGAGGAGTTCGCCGACCTCGTCGGCGAACTCCTCTAATCGGGGCCGGAGCTATAGAAGCGGGGACTGGAGAGCAGATCGGCGGCCATAACCGTCAACCGCAGGTCGTTCAGCTTACTCATGGGGGGCGTTTGCTCACAGTGATGACATTGTGGCCTGCCTGCCGCGCCGGGGGCCGCCGTTCTCAGGCTGCTGCGCTCGGCTGAGCGGCGCCCGCTTCTCCCCCGTTCAGGTTGCCACCGAGGTGATCGTGCCCGTGCCCTTAGCCGGGTGAGGCGGCCCGCATCGCGGGCGACTCTATCGAACTCGGGGTACATCATCATCTCCACGAAACTCTGGACAAGGCCAGTGGCGCCAAGGCCTCCCGGCCCGGCCTCGACCTGGTTCTCAAGCTGCTGCGCGAGGGCGACACGCTGAAGGTCACCCGGCTGGACCGGCTGTCGCGCTCAGTCCTGCACTTGGTGCACCCTCGGGGCGGACCTGCGCGAACGCAAGGTGGGCCTGCATGTGATCGAGCAGGGCATCGACACCGACACGATGGAGGGCCGGGCGATGTTCGGCATGTTGTCGGTCCTGGCCGGGCTGCAGCGCGAGCTGATCGTGGCCAACACGATGGACGGCCTGACCTCTGCCCGTGCCCGCGGCCGGGTCGGCGGACGCCGGCCCAGGCTCACCGCCGACCAGGCCGCCCTCGCCCAGGAGTTATACAACACGCGGGACAAGACCGTCCAGCAGATCGCGGACTTGTTCGGGGTACCGCGCTCAACGGTGTACGGGCACCTGAAGGGTGACACTGTGCCCCGCCAGCCAAAGAAGACCCTGGACAGGGCGTAGCCGTGAACGCCTCGTATGCCTTGGCCTTGGCGGCCAGTTCCTCCAGCACCTCGACGGCGCCCTTCGGCCCTTGGGAGGCCGCGCTGATCTGGTCGGCGTAGGACTCGGCGGCGGCACCGCACTCGGCTCCGGACCCGGGGACTCACCCAGAGGACACATCAGTGGTGCTTGCCGCCGTGCTGATCGACGAGGCGGGTGAGCAGGTCGATCAGGTTCCGCCGGTCGGCCGCGGGCAGCGGGGCGAGGTACTCGTCCTGGGCGGCGGCGAGGAGCCGGTCGAGGTGGGCGAGTTGCTTCTGGCCCGCCGCGGTGATGGTGACGATGTTGCGCCGACGGTCTTCCGGGTCGGGTGCGCGCTCGAGGAGGTGCCGTTCGGCGAGGTCGTTGACGGTCGCCACCATGTCGCTGCGGTCGATGCCGGTGCGGCGACCGAGGGCGGCCTGACTGTCCGGGCCGTACTCCTCCAGCGCGGCGAGCAGAGAGTAGTGGTAGCGCCGAACGCCGGCTTGGGCGAGCGCTTGATCCACGATCCGGTTGGCGATCAGCGCCGCGTGGTTGGTCAACCTGCTCGGCAGCGTGCGCAGCCGCTGCGGCGGCGGTCCCTCTGCGGTGTCCACGGGGACAATCTAGCAAATTGTTGGCCGCGCCCACGATTGTGTTTAATGTTGGCCGGGCCAACGTTGGCTTATCCAACAAATCTGTGAGTAGAGGTGTGACCTCTCATGCCGCCGGATGGTGCGCAGCACGTGTACCGGCCAGAGCTCGACCTTCAACCACACAACACAAGGAGATTGCGTTGAGTACCGACGTCGGTGCGGCGGCCGCACCACGGGCAACCCGAAGAGAATGGCTCGGGCTGGCCGTCCTCGCGCTTCCCACCATGCTCATCGCCATGGACCTGACCGTGCTGCACCTGGCGCTGCCCGCGCTCACCGCCGACCTCAGGCCGGGCAACACCCAGTTGCTGTGGATCGTGGACATCTATGGATTCCTCATCGCCGGCTTCCTCATCACCATGGGCGCGATCGGGGACAGGATCGGCCGCCGGCGGCTGCTGCTGATCGGCGCGGTCGCGTTCGGGGTGGCCTCGGTGCTGTCGGCGTTCGCGGTCAACGCGGCGATGCTCATCGCCGCCCGCGCGCTGCTGGGCATCGCGGGCTCCACCCTGATGCCTTCCACCCTCTCGTTGATCCGGGTCATGTTCCGCGACCCCAAGCAGCAGGGCGCGGCGATCGGGGCCTGGACCGGCTTCTTCGGCCTCGGCACGGTGATCGGGCCGCTGGTCGGCGGCACGTTCCTGGAGCTGTTCTGGTGGGGCTCGGTCTTCCTGCTCGGAGTCCCGGTCATGCTGCTGCTGATCGTGGTCGGCCCGCTCGTGCTGCCGGAGTACCGGCAGGAGTCGGTTTCCCGACCGGACTTCATCAGCGCGATCATGTCCGTCGCCGGGATCCTGGCCCTGATCTACGGTCTCAAGCGGATGGCGGAGGACGGCCTGCGCCCCGAGCCGGGCATTGCCATCATCGCGGGCCTGGCGCTGGCGGTGCTCTTCATCGCTCGTCAGCGCCGGCTCCAGCAGCCGCTGGTCGACCTGTCGCTATTCCACCACGGCCTGTTCGGCACCGCCCTGGGCATGCTCGTGCTGGCAACCCTGCTGTCCGCGGGATCGCAGTTCTTCGTCATGCAATATCTGCAGCTGGTGCACGGGCTACCCCCCGCTGCAGGCAGGGCTCTGGTCGCTGCCCACCACCATCGCGATCATGATCGGCGCCATGGCGGCCCCGGCCCTGGCCGGCCGCATGAAACTGCGCACGCTGCTCGCCGGCGGCCTGGTGGTCGCCGCGGCCGGCATGGTGGTGCTGACCCAGGTCAGTGGTCCGGCCGACCTGTACGTCGCGGTGACAGGAGCGGCCGTCATCGGACTCGGGCTCGGGCCGATGATCTCGCTGGGCACCGGACTCATCGTGGGAGCCGCCCCGCCCGAGCGGGCCGGCGCCGCGTCCGCGATGGCCTCGACCGGCACCGAGCTCGGCAGCGCGCTGGGCGTCGCGGTGATCGGCAGCATCGGCTTCGCGGTGTACCGGGCGAACCTGGCCGACAGGCTCCCCGAGGGGCTGCCCACCTCCGTGGTCGAAACGGCCAAGGACACCCTGGCCGCCGCGGTCAACGTCGCCCGCGAGCTACCGGCCGCCGACGGCGCCGGGCTGCTGGCGGCGGCCCGTGAGTCCTTTGTGCACGGCCTGCAGGCGACCGCGATCATCGGAGCGGTGCTCGCCGCGCTGCTGGCCCTGGTGTCCGCGACCCTGCTACGCAGCGCCCGGATGCCGGGCTCCCCGCCGCCCGCGCAGGCCGGCGACGCGGCGAAGTCTTTGAAGAAAGTGGATAACTGACATGCTGGATACGAACTCCGCGACCGACGCGGCCCAGACTCCCGTGGGGGTGTGGACCGGTCTGGCGCACCGCGACGACGAGACCGATTCCTTCACCCTCTCGTTCGCGCCCGACGGCACGGTCGCGCTGCGCACTCCCGTCAGCGTCGGCACCGGGGTCTGGCGCGCGGGCCGGCCTGGTCTCTTCTCCTACGAGCTCACCGAGGTCGCCACTCCGGCCTCCGATCATTCAGGTCGCGTGCAGATCCACGTCGAGGCTCACCTGGATGGGGCCGTATTTCGCGGGATCGGCACCGTCAGCGTCTACACCCCCGACGGCGTACCGGCGCACACCGCCATGTCGGCGACGTTCACCGCCGACCGCCTCACCGGCGGGCGGGCGGCCTGGCACGACGTGGTGAGCCTGGGCGCGCCGATTCGAGGGCGCACGCTCTACCCCGGCGACGAAGGCTTCGAGGAGGCCTGCACCGGCTGGCTGCTGACGGTCGAGCACCGGCCCGCGGTGGTCGTGGTCGCCGCCGACGCCGACGACGTGGCCGCCGCCGTCCGGTTCGCGGCCGAGGCGGGGCTCCCGGTCGCGGTGCAGTCGACCGGGCACGGCAAGTCCGTGCCCGCGGACGGAGCCGTGTTCATCAACACCGGTGAGCTGCGCGAGTTGTCGGTGGACCCGCGCGCCGGCACCGCGAGGATCGGAGCCGGGCTGCAGTGGGGCGAGGTGCTCACCGCGACGGCCGAGCACGGCCTCGTGCCGCTGTGCGGCTCCTCCAGCCAGGTCGGGGTGATGGGCTACCTGACCGGCGGCGGGCTCCCGCTGGCCTGCCGCACCTACGGCTTCGCCGCCGATCACGTCCGCTCGCTCGACATCGTCACCGCCGACGGCCTGCTCCGCACCGTCTCACCCGGCCAGGAGCCCGACCTGTTCTGGGCGGCGCGGGGTGGCAAGAGCAACTTCGGCGTCGTGGTCGCGGCCGAGATCGAGTTGCTGCCACTGCGCACCGTCTACGGCGGTGAGCTCTACTACCCGGGCGAGAACCCCGGGCACGCCGCCCACGTGCTCGGCTCCTACCTGGCCTGGGCCAAGGACCAGCCGGAGGAGATGTCGTCCTCGGTGTCGCTGCTGCGCTTCCCTAACCTGCCGCAACTGCCTGAGGAGCTCCGCGGCCGTTCGTTCGTGCAGGTCCGGGTGGTCCACATGGGGGACGAGGAGCAGGGCGCGCGGCTAGTAAAGCCGTTGCGCGCGCTCGGCCCGGAGAAGGACACCTGCCGCGCCATGCCGTACACGGAGATCACCGAGATCTACCAGGACCCCAAGCACCCGGTCTCAACGCACCTGCGCGGCGCGTTGCTGCACGAACTGGATGACGAGGCCGTGAAGGAGCTGGTCTCCTTCATCGACCCGGCGGCGCCCGGGGGCCCGTTCCCCGGCATCGAACTGCGTCACCTGGGCGGGGCGCTGAACCGGACGCCCGGACGGCCGCACGCGGTCAGCACCCAGGGCGCGGCCTTCCACCTGTGGCTGCGGATGCCGGCTCCGGCCGGGCAGGCCGACGCGGTGCGCAAGACATCCGACGAGGTGTTGGAGCGGCTCCGGCGGTGGGACACCGGCGCCATGCTTCCGGGGTTCCTGTTCGACCACGACTCGGCTCCCGAGCGGGTCAGGCGGGCCTACACCGAGGCGGCCTACCGGCGTCTGGCCGCGCTGAAGGCGACCTACGACCCGAACCACCTTTTCCGCATCAACCACACCATCCCGCCGCTCAGTAACGGGGAGCACACCCGATCGAGCACGGCGCAGGACATGAGGTCAATCGGCCTTCTCCTCGACGAAGACGTCAGCGTCGATTGATCGAGCCAAGTCGCCAACTCGCCGGGCGCAGGCGGAATGTCAACACGTGTGGGCTAAACGGACCCGGACGGCGACGGGCCCGGACGCCCACACGTCTTGAGACCGTCCCGCTGATCGCCGAGCTCGGAACTGACCCCGCGCTGACACTCACCGCAACAACAACCTCCACCACCGAAAGACACTGGGAGACATCATGAGCAAGGGCGGTGCGGCTGCCGTGCTGCTGCTGTCTGTCGCGTCCCGACGGAGTGAACGCGAGCACAGGGCATGGCAACCGGTCACCGTGGCCTCCTGGGCGAAACGGCAGAGCCGGTGGTCGTCACCACCAGTAGGTGGGGTAGCGCGGTGTCACCCCGCTGCGTCCGATGAGCATGCCGACGAGCACCAGGACGACGGTCGCGGCGACGAGTATCGGCAGGAACGGCACCAGGGGCTGCTGCTGGGCGACCACGACCGTCGCGGTGGCGGCGGCGGGCGAGTGCGGCGTACGAGTCAGGGCCGTGACCCCGAGGGCCAGACCGCCGGCGACGGCGGCGGCCCAGACGGAAGAGCCGGCGACGGCCAGTACGGCGAATCCGGTGAGCGCCGCCAGCAGCTGACCGCCGATCACGCTTCGCGGCTGCGCCAGCGGCAGGGTCGGCGCGCCGAAGACCAGGGCGGCGCTGGCGACGAGCGGGGGTATCAGCCAGACCTGGTCCAGCACGGTGCCGAACGCGACCAGGGTGACCAGGGCGATCGTGGCGCCCGCGGTGAAGACGGCGATGGCCGCCATCTTCGGCCGGGCGGGTGCGCGGCTCCTGAGGCCCCGCCAGGCGTCCGTCGCGATGATCTCGTCGGACATCCCGGCTTTCCCGCTCGTCGGCGAGACGAAGATCGCCTTCTCGTCGTCCTTGCCGAAGGCAACCGGGTACGCCACATGGGCGGTCCGCCAGGGCCGCGACGGCTCCCCCCGGTTCTCCGGATCCGGTGTGGCCTCGATGGGCCCCTTCAGGTGGCCCCTCTCTTCCCGCGAGATCTCCTTCGGGTCCCCGACGGCCTGCGGATCGAGCCGCGCGGTCGCCAGGACCTCTTCCGGTCCGGACGCCTGCGGCGGGAACGGTGTCGTCCACCTGCGCATCCGGCCGGCCGGGAAGAAGTTGCGAACCCCCATGGAAAATCTCCTACGATCTCGGCATCGGTCGCCAAAGATCGCAGAAGGTACTTGTGCCTTACTTGGAGGTCAGCGCAAGCGCCTGCCCACCGGGCGAACGTTGCCTGATACGGCACTGGTCGACGAGGCGCACGGCCAGGACGTCCCCGCTGTCGGCCAGAGGTCCGGTCCAGATCAGGTGCTTTCGGGCGCCGTACCCGGGCTGGGGAGTCTCCCCTCAGGTCGCGGCGTCCTTCGGCATGACGGCCCCGGCCTGGACGATGGACCCGGGTGGCCGGGACGACTCGCCGGCGGAGGTGAGCGCCCGACGGCCGTCTGTCCCACGACGGCGGCGGTGACCGGCGGGCCGTGACCCGCGATCCATGGGCCGCGTGTCCGACGGACGAGGCCGAGGTGGTGTGCGGAGACTTCGAGGGTCGCGGACCTGGCCGGACACGCTGGACCGAGTCGAGCGTGTCCGCCTGGCCCTTCTCACCGCGCGCGCCGATGGCCCCGAGGCCGGCTCGGCGCGCGCGTCGTGAGGATCAGGACCGTCGGCGGCTGCCCTTGACCGCGACGACGTCGATCTCCACGAGGATTCCGCCGAGGCTGGATCCGGCGGTCGTGCGGGCCGGGCGCGGTTCGTCGAAGAACTCGCGGTAGGCCGTGTCGAAGCCGTCCCAGTCGTTGTCGATGTCGGCCAGGTGCGCGGTCACCTTGACGACGTCCTGCAGGTCCGAGCCCGCGGCCTGCAGCGCGGCCGCGACGTTGCGCAGCGTCTGGCGGGTCTGCTCGGCGACGTCGTCACCGACGATCGTCCGGGTCACCGGGTCGACCGGCCCGAAGCCCGCGGTGTGGACGAGATCTCCGACGACGACCGCCTGGGAGTAGGCGCCTCGCGGGGGCGGAGCCTGGTCGGTGTGGATACCCACCTTCATATGATCTGTCATGCCTGATTCCTCTCGATGGCCGGTGCCGGCTCCGAAGGTCGACCTGGTATCGCCGCCGGGTGACCGGACCGGTTTTCCCGGCAAGCGTCGTATCACGGGTCCCTAAAGCACCAGGGAGAGCGCGCCCTGGAAACCGGTGCCGCCCGATCTGGGGGTGCTGGACCAGCGGTTGCCCGAGGTGGCGCCGTTGTTGGCGTAGATCGACAGTCCGCCGGAGGCGTCGCCGACCACCAGGTCCGGCCCGGAGCCCCCGGTCACGTGGCCCAGGCCGAGCGACCGCGTTCCGGTCCAGTTGCCCGGCACCACGATCGGATCGGTTGACGCGCCGGTCGGGAAGACCCACAGGGACCCGTCGTTCTCCAGGTCGACGAGATCGGCGATGCCGTCGCGGTCCACGTCACCCAGGGCGAGCCGGGTGGCCGTCTGCCAGTTGCTGCCGACCCACGCGCGCGGCGTCCACGGGAAGGCGGTGGTGGATCCGTTGCCGGGGTAGGCGTACATGTCGCCGGTGTTGTCGCGTCCGACGAGGTCGGCACGTCCGTCACCGGTGACGTCCCCGGCCATCAGGTGGTTGAAGATGTTCCAGCCGGTTCCGCCGAAGTAGCGGTTGGTCCAGCGCAGGCCGGTCGTGGACCCGTTGTTGAGGTAGATCCACAGGGTGCCGTTGGACAGGCGTTTGTCGACCGCGAGCACGTCCTGAAGGCGGTCGCCGTTGACGTCTGCGAGGAGGATCTGCGAGGCGAAGCCCCAGTCGGTGCCGGCACTGACCCTGTCGGGCCAGGGATTGCCGGTGGCCGCCTTGGTGTTCGGCAGGAGCCAGAGGTCGCCACTGCGGGCGACATGGGCGACCAGGTCGGGCTTGCCGTCGCCGGTCACGTCGCCGGTCACGACGTCGAGCGCGTACTCGAAGCCGGTGCCCGCGGCGAAGCGGGTCGTCGGCGACCACATCGAGCCCGCCGTGGCGCTCTGCCAGGGGTGAATCCACAGGGCGCCGGAGGGGTCCCGCGAGATCACGTCCGGATGCCCGTCGCCGGTGACGTCGTCCATGGACAGCCGGTCGGCGCTGCTCCAGCCGCCGGTGCTCCCGTACACGATCGAGGTCCAGAAGTTCGACGCGGTCGACCCGTTGTGCGGGTAGACCAGGAGGGCTCCGGTGGTGTCGCGGGCGACGATTTCGGGTTTGCCGTCGCCGGTGACGTCGTCGAGCATCATCATCTGGGCGAGGTTCCACCCGTTGCCCGACCAGATCGGAGACTGGGTCCATGGGTTGGAGGTGACCGAGCCGTTGTTCGGGTAAACGTAGAGGGTTCCGCTGCTTTCGGTGGGGTTGCGCGCCAGCAGATCGGGTTTGCCGTCACCGGTGACGTCGCCGACGAGGATCCGGTCGACGATGTTCCATCCGGTGCCGGCGGCGAAACGGCTGGGCCACGGGTTCGCCGAGCCGGAGCCGTCGTTGGGGTAGATGTACAGCGTGCCGTTGTTCGCCGAAGGGTCGCGCACGACGACGTCGGCGCGGTTGTCGCCGGTGACGTCGGCGACGATCAGGGTGTCGGCGAACTCCCACTGCGGCGGCGTCGCGGTGTAGGTCGTCTCCCACGGATTGGAGGTGGTGGCCCCGTTGCCGGTGTAGACGCGCAGCGCTCCGGCGTCGGGGCCGGACAGTTGGGCGACCAGGTCGGCCCGGCCGTCGCCGGTGACGTCGTTCGCCGCCGGCGACGGGGTCGCGGCGGTGCGGGACGGGCCCGAGCGGGCGGTCGGCTCGGGGGCCGCGGCCAGAGTTCTGGCGCGAATGCCGCTGACATCCCACTTCTTGGTTTTGCCAGGCTTGCTGGGCTTACCGGATTTGCCGGAGTGGTAGGGCTCGGTGGGGCCGGGGGCAGGCCGCTTGCGGTCGTCGCCGGGTGCCGCGTGCGCGGCCGGGGCGACGGTGAGGATCGCGAGGGCGAGGGCCGCGGCGACCGCGGTCGTGCGAATCGACGTCGTCATCAGAGTTCAATCCTTCGTCCGGCACGGTACCTACGTCCGTTCGCAATGATCCACTTCAACCCGGGCAGGGGTGGTGTCTCGATCACCACGCGCCCCGGTTTGTGGTGCCAGTCGCCGTGGTAGTCCACCTTGAGGGTGTCGTCGTGCTGGCCCTCCACCTTGAAGCGCAGCGTGACCGGGCCGAACTTGGTGGGGATCTTTTCGAAGCGGGTCTGCTTCTTGTCCGACAGCCACTCCAGCGGGCAGAGCCGCAGCAGTTGCAGCTGGTTCCGGACAAGGCTGTCGTCGATGACCGAGTGAATGAGCGACCAGGTGATGATGGGGTGCGAGAAAAGGTTGCCGTAGATCGCGTTGCGGTGCTCGCTGGAGACGTAGGTGTCCTGGGAGAGGCCCCCGGTGAGCAGGCCGTACAACCCTTCAAGGAAGTGCGCCCGGTCCCCCAGCTGCCAGGTGTGGAACATGTTCCAGCTGTAGCAGGGCTCGGCCGAGGACTGCTCGTGGTCGAGGATGGCGCGGTCGAGCGCGTTGTGGTGCACCGGGTCGAACAGCTTGGTGTTGGGGCCCACCCGGAAGAACTCGACGAACGACGTCATCATCGGGTCGGAGGCCGGCATCAGCCCGGCCCACACCGACATCAGCGCGCCGGTGTCGAGCATGGTGAAGGCGTCCCAGACCCCCTCGCCCGCGAACTGTGGCCGGAAGACCGGCCACTGCCTGCCCTTGTCGTCGGTCCATTTCGCCGACCGGCCGGCGAGGTCGCGGACGGCCTGGACGAACGTCGCGCGGAAGGTGTCGGCGAAGGTGGCGAACTCGCCGGCGCGGGGGTGCTTGATCCGCTGCAGGAATTCGACGGCGGAGGCGAGTCCCTTGTAGGTGAAGCACTGGCTGATGAAGCCCTGGGTCTCGACGCCTTCGTCGGTGGAGTAGCCGGGGGGCATCAGGCCCTTGACGCCGCCGTGGTTGGTGAGCGCGCAGGCCTGGACGATGTATTCGCAGGCTTTGACGATGACGTCGGTCCACTTGGTGATGAACGCCGGACGGTCGGTCAGCAGCGCGTGCACCGACAGGATCTCCAGGATCGCGCCATGGTCGCTGATCCAGTCGACGGCCTGCAACGTCTTGGGGGTCGACAGGTACCCCGGGTACGATCCGCCGGCGAAGACCGCACCGGGCGGGGTCCGCGTCCCCTGGGTGGCCTTGTAGATCTCGATGTGGTTCTCGACGACGTCGTGATAACCGAGCCGGTCCATGAACATGTGGCTGACCATGGAGGTCGGCGTGCTCCACAGCACGTCGTAGGCGTATGAGCCGGACAGGAAGGTGAACAGCCCGGTGTCGGGGCTCTTCTCCGCGACCACCTGAGCGAGCTGCGGACCACGGCGCATGACCTGGTTGATGTAGTTTTCCGGGGTTTCGATCACGGCGATCGTCGGCGCGCTCTCCTTCCAGAACGCCTGGCATTTGGCGAGTGCCCCGTCGCGGCCGAACGCGGCCTCGGCCTTGGCGTCGGCGAGCGGCTGCGGAATCATCGGGATGAGCACGTCGACGTAGGCCCCGACGGTCGCCGGGAGGCCGAGCCTCAGGTCGTAGACGCCCTTGACCTTGGCGTTCTCGGTCATGGCGATCGAGCCCTTGTCGGCGGTGGTCACCATGACCTTGACGTTGCCCTCGGAGTCGGTGATGGGCACCGTGATGGGCTTGCCGGTCGGGTTCCACACCCGCCCCATCGTCAGGCCGGTGAGGATCGGCGCCGTCTCGGGGAAAACGGTGAGCGGCACGCCGTCCTCGTCCTGGTACGGCCCCGCGGGCTTCATGTACGACCCGCTGAGCCAGAGCTGGAACACGAAGTCCTTGACCGCGCTGACCGGGTCGACGTGGACGACCTCGAAGCGGGTCCAGGAGTACATCGGCTCGGTCGCCGTCTGGACGATCTGCTCGCCCGGGACGTGCGCGAACACCGACTGCTTGACGACCAGGCCCTCCTGGCGGCGGTGCTCGGTCCACAGGACGGGGGCGTCGCTGTCCTCCTCCCAGCCCTGCTGCCCGTAGCCGAGGTCGTCGTCCCAGACCTCGCGCACGGTCGACGGGAAGTCGCGGAAGCCGCCGCCGCGCATGGGCATGACGACGGTCGTCTGAAAGTTCTTCCCGTGCCAGGGCTGGGTGTTGGGCTTGGCCGCCAAGACCCAGCTGGGGTCGCAGATGAGCGCGCCGTTGTAGACGACGTTGAACCGGAAGAGGTGGCCCTTCCAGCCGATGGGCGTCCACACGTTGCGCTGCGGGAGCCACCAGTGCTTGGAGCGTTCGATGTTGGGTTCGGGATCGGACGCCGCCAGTGGCGTCGGCACGAATGTGTCGGCGTACGCGCTCGACTGCCCGGCCAGGGGGGTGGTGGCGGCCAGCGCTCCGCCGGCGACGGCTCCACCGGTCATCAGGAGCATGCGGCGCCTGGATGGTTCTTTCACTTGGACAGCCTCCTCGAACAGCACTCGCACAGCGTCGGTGCCGGACGTGACGACAGAGGGGGAAGGATTTTTCGATATTCCGAAGACATATTCGGAGTATCGATAATTGGAAACTGTGACACCGGCATCCAGGAAAGGCAAGGGGGTGCATCACGGGAAGTGGCAATTCGCCCGTGGTGGGATTTGTCAGACGAACGGCATGAAACTCGCACTTGGCGGTGTCAGGATCCGGCGGCACTCCCCGGCGGGCTTGAGGCGCGCCACGCCGCCGGAGTCCGGGCTCGCCGGTGCTGTGGGCCCGCCTGCCCGCGACCGCCGGGCGCCACGGCGTGCTTTACGCCGTGTGGCGTACCCTCATCGGACCGCCGTGCCGTCCGGCAGGTCGAGCATGGACAGCTCCGCGCGGGTCGGCGCTCCCTCCCAGTCGCCGTGGGCGGCGACCGCGAAGGCTCCCGTGGTGATCGCCCGCGCCAACCGGCCGGCCGGTGGCAGGCCGTCCAGCAGCCCGGAGAGGTACCCGGCGACGAAGGCGTCACCGGCGCCGATCACATCGACGGCGGTGACGGGCCTGGCCGGAAGGGTGAGCGTCTGGTCGGTGGTGAACACCGTGGCGCCGGCCGGCCCGCGCTTGACGACGACCTCGGCCACTCCCCCGGCGAGCAGCGTCCGCACCCTGCTCGCCTCGTCGTCGCCGGCCGTGGCGAGCGTGAGCTCGTCGTCGGAGGCGATGACGATGTCGGCCTCGGCGGCCAGTTCGGTCAGCACCTGGCGGGCCAGGGTCTCGGACCAGAGCCGGTTGCGGTGGTTGACGTCCAGGCAGACTCTCGCACCGGCGGCCCTGGCCAGGCGCACCGCGGCGCGCACGGCCCGCTCCGGGCCCTCACCGAGGGCCGGGGTCACCCCGGTGATGTGCAGGATTCGCGGTGGGGCCGGGATCGCCGCGAACGCCTCTTCCACGTCGGAGACGGAGAGTCTCGCGCCGGCCGAGCCGTGCCGGTGGTAGTCCACCCGCGTCAGCCCGGCGACGCGCTGCTCGAAGACCACGATGCCGGTCTGCGCCGGGTCGGTCCGGATCGTGGCGATGCCGACCCCCTCGGCGCGCAGGGTGCGCCGTACGAGTTCACCGAGCTGGTCGGGTCCGACGGCGCCGACGAACACGACGTCGTGCCCGAGCCGGGTCAGGCCGATGGCGACGTTGGCCTCGGCGCCGGCGACGCTGATGCGGGCGGTTCCCCCGAGCCGGACCTGGCCGTCGGCCCGCAGGCAGGCCATGACCTCGCCGAGTGTCAGGACGTCAGGCATCTCGTCGTACCAGCCCTTCGTGCCACGCCGCGGCGAAGGCGCCTGCGCGTTCGGTCATCGTCCCCCAACGGCGGTCCGCAACGAGGTCCGCCGAGACGAGCGCGCCGCCGACGCCGACACCGACACACCCCATCCGGGCATAGGGGACGAGGTCTTCCAGCCTCACCCCGCCGGTCGGCAGCAGGGGAACGTCGTCGAGCGGTTCGCGCACGGCCCGCAGGTAGCCGACGCCACCGAGGGCGGAGACGGGGAAGACCTTGACCGCGGCGGCGCCGTGCCGCCAGGCCAGGTCGATCTCGGTCGGGGTGAGCGCACCGCACGCCACCGGTATGCCGGCGGCGTGGGCGACGGCCAGGACGTCCGGCATGGTGGTGGGGGTGACCAGGAAGCGGGCGCCCGCGGCGATCGCGGCGTCGGCGTCGCAGGCGGTGCGCACGGTTCCGGCCCCGACGAGAATATCGGGGTGCGTGTTCCAGCGGCGGATGGCGGCGAGGGCCCCGGGGGTGGGCAGGGTCACCTCCATGACGTCCACCCCGCCATCCAGCAGGGCGGTCGCGATGGCGTCGTCGGGTTCACCCTCACGCAGGCGGATGATGGCTACGACACCGGAAACGGCTGGTCCCGGGTTCGTGTGTTCGGCGCCCATGAATCCCATACTTTCGATATAATGAAACTATTATCGGAATGCCAGAATATCGAACCCCGTTCCGAAGGGCAGCCACCGACGCCGGCGCCGTGAAGCACGGGAACGACGAGCCGAAAGGTAGGACCGATCGATGTCTGATGGTGGCAGCGGGGCGGAGCGCCCGGCGTCTCCGGGTGTGGACCGCACGCTGACCGTTCTTGAGCAGCTGGTGACGGCCGACGAGGATCTCACGCTGACGGCGCTGGCCAAGGTGACCCGTATCCCGCTGGCGACCTGCGCGAGCATCGTCTACACCCTGGAGCATCGCGGGTACGCCACCCGCCGGGTGGTCGGGCGCAGTCACTTCTGGCGTCCCACGCTGCGGCTCTACAGTCTGGCCAGCCAGCTGGTGCGCAAGGTCGACCTGTCGCAGATCGCGACCGCCGAGATGCGCGCGCTCGCCGAGGAGCTGGGGATGCCCGTCCACATCGGGGTCCTGGACGGCGCATCGGTGGTCTACGTGGCCAAGGCCGCGACCCCGGGTTTCATCCAGTTCGACACCTATCCGGGCAAGGTCGCACCCTTCGACCTGACCGCGCTGGGCCGGGCCATCGCGGCCCACCTGCCCGCCGACGAACTCGCCGTCCTGCTGCCGCGACTGGCGGCCGGGCAGGGACCGCGGGCCCGGGAGTCCAGCTCGAAGGCGTTCATGGAACTGCTGGAGAGGGTGCGCGCCGACGGCTACGCCATCGAGGAGGAGGAGGAGCAGGCCGAGATCTCCTGCCTGGCGGCGCCGTTCTTCGATGCCGAGGGCCGGATCACCGGGGCAGTCGGGGTGACCGGTTTCGCCCGTGACTTCGTCGGCGACCGGCGCGACGCCGCCGCGGCGGGCGTCGTCCATCTCGGCATCGTGATCTCCCGGCGGCTCGGATGTCGGAGCGGGTCATTGCCATCCGAGTTCGTCGGCTCCTAAGATTCGATGTATCGGAAATAAATACGATATATCGAAGGATGTTTGATGTGTCGATAGCTCTGCGATGGTCCGAAACAGATCGTGACCGGCTAAGGCGGCACCTGCCCGAGGCCGTCGTCATCATCCCGGTCGGTGCGACCGAGCAACACGGGCCGCACCTGCCGACCTCGACGGACGCCCTCATCGCCGCCGCGGTCGCCGACGGTGCGGCGACGGCGGCGGCCGGTCGTAGCGACAGGCCGTTGATCGTCGCCCCCGCGATCGACTGGGGTGCCTCGGATCACCACCTGCCCTACGGCGGGACGCTCTCCCTGTCACCGGAGACGCTGCTGGCCGTGATCTGCGACCTGTTGCGCTCGATCGCGGCGCAGGGCGGGCGGCGGGTGGTCCTGCTCAACGGGCACGGCGGCAACGTCGGGGTCTGCCACGCCGCGGCCGCCGCGGGCTCGACCCGGTTCGACCTGTCCGTCGCGCACCTGGACTACTGGCGGCTCGCCGACACCGAAGGCGAGCCGCCGGTGCCGGGACATGCCGGGGAGTTCGAGACCTCGATGGTCCTGGCCCTCCGGCCCGACCTGGTCGGCCCGCGCGTCCCCCGGCCCCAGGTGCCCGAGGTCGTGACCGTCCAGGGAGTGGACCTGCACTCCGGTACCGTGTGGCGCCGGATCGACGGCTTCACCGACCGGCCCGAACTGGCCCAGGCCGACGAGGGTAAACGGCGGCTGGAAGACCTCGTCGGCCGGGCGGCGGACCGCCTGGTCGAGCTGGCGGGCGTCCTGTGATCGACTTCCACACCCACACCCCCACCTGGCGCACCACCAGCTGGCTGGGCGGCGTCACGTTCGGCGCGGACGAGTTCGTCGCCTTCATGGACTCGGCCGGCATCGACCAGGCGGTGGTCCTCAGCCACGATGGCCTCTTCGACGCCACTCCCGAGAGCAACGACGACCTCGCCGCCTTCGTCGGGGAGTACCCGCAGCGGCTCGCCGGCTTCGGGACCGTGCACCCGCGTCGCGCGGACGCCCCCGGAGAGGTCGACCGAATGCTCAACGAGCTCGGGCTGCGCGGCCTCAAGCTGCATCCGTGGCTGCAGGGCTTCAGCATGCACGAGTCGGCGCTCGACCCGATCTGTGACGTCCTCGCCCAGAGCGGCGGCATCCTGCTCAGCCATGACGGGACACCGCCCTACTCCACCGGAGGTCAGATCGCGGCCCTGGCCCGGCGGCACCCCTCCCTGCCGGTCGTCCTGGGGCACGCCGGGCTGCACGACACCTGGCGGGAGTCGCTCGCCCTCACCATCGAGACCCCCAACCTCTACATCTGCATCTGCGGCACGCCGCCCTACGCGGCGCGCGAGATCCTCTCCCGGGCGCCCTCCCACAAGGTCCTGTTCGGCACCGACGCCGGGCTGTCGGATCGCAAGAGCCAGGACTACGCGGTGGCCCGGGTGGCCGAGATCGACGGGTGGGGGATCACCGACGAGCAGCGCCGGGCGATGCTGGTCGACAACCCCCGCGCACTGCTGGCGGGGCGGTGAGACCGACCGTCGTCGCGGTCCACACTGCGGCGATCAGCCTCCAGGTACACCCGGGCCTGGTCGTCACCGGCGCCAGGGGAACCCACGCCCGTTCGGACTTCCTGCTGGTTCGCGTGGTGACCAGCACCGGCGTCGAAGGGTACGGCGAGGTCAGCGCGACACCGCTGTGGAGCGGCGAGGACGGCGTCAGCGCCGCCCACTTCATCCGCGAGATCCTGGCCCCCGCCCTGGTGGGCCGGCCGCTCGCGCCGGTCGGCGGCCTGGAGCTCCTGATGGACCGACTGCTCGCGGGCAACCCGTTTACCAAGGCGGGCGTGTCCATCGCGCTGTGGGACGCGTTCGCCCGGACTCTCGACGTCCCGCTCGCCGTGGCGCTCGGCGGCCCGTACCGCGACGAGGTCCCGATCAAGCTCTCCCTGTCCGGTGACGCCACGGCGCTGGACTCGGTCTTCCGTGCGGCGACCGGGGCCGGATTCCAGGCGTTCAAGGTCAAGGTCGGGCTCGGCGTCACCGGTGACGTCGCCCGGGTGTCCCGGGCCCGGGAGCTCGCCGGTCCCGCGGCCTTCCTGGGGGCCGACGCCAACGGAGGATGGACGCGCAGCCAGGCGGTCCGGGCGATCCCCGCGCTGGCCGAACAGGGTGTCGCGTTCGTCGAGCAACCGGTCGCGCCGGCCGATCTGGACGGCATGCGGCAGCTGCGGAACCTTGGCCTGCCGGTGATCGCCGACGAGTCCGTCTTCGGCCTGGCCGACCTGACCGCGCTGGTGCGGGCGGAGGCCGCCGACTGCGTCAGCCTCTACGTGGGCAAGAGCGGCGGGCCCGGGCGCGCCGTGGCGATGGGCCTGCTCGCCTCCTCCTTCGGGGTCGACACGCTCATCGGCTCCAACGGCGAGCTGGGGATCGGTGCCGCCGCGCAACTCCATGTCGCCTGCGCGCTGCCGGTGTTGTCGCGGGAGTTCCCCTCCGACATCATCGGCGCGCACTACTACACCGAGGACATCCTCGCCGAGCCGCTGGACAGCGACGGCCGTCGCGTCAGGCTCGGCGACTCCCCCGGACTGGGGGTCCGGCCACGAGCGGACCTGATGAAGGAATTTCGATGATCGTCGATGTTCATGCCCATACTCCCACCCACCGCGACACGGTGCCGGCCGAGGAGGTGTGCGTCTTCACCTCCTGGCGCACCGATCGTCCCGTCGTCACCACGAACAGCTGGGCCGACTTCGACAGCGCCATGTCCGCGGCGGACGTCGCGATCGTGTTCAACATCGCGGTGGCCGACCCGGCCGCCGCGACCGGTATACCGCACGCTCCGGAACGTACCAACGACGCGACCGCGGAGTTCGTGGCCAACGATCCCGCCCGCCGCATCGGGTTCATGTCCGTCGACCCCACGTCCGCCGACTGCCTGGAGGAGGCCGAGCGATGTCGTGAGATGGGGCTCGTCGGCGTCAAGCTCGGCCCGAACTACCAGAACTTCGATCCGCTCGGGGAGCCCGCGCTGGCGTTCTACGCCTACTGCGAGCGGAACGCGCTGCCCATCCTCTTCCATCAGGGGGCGTCGCCGATCCGCGCGGCGCCGCTGCGCTACACCTACCCGCTGGTGACCGACGAGGTCGCGCTGCGCTTCCCCGAGCTGCGCATCGTCATGGCCCACATGGGCCATCCCTGGGGTAAGGAGACCGTGGCGACGATCCGCAAGCACCCCCATGTCTACGCCGACGTCTCCTCGATCTACCTGCGGCCGTGGGTCTGTTACGAGTCGCTGCTGGCCGCGGTCGAATGGGGGTGCACGCACAAGCTCCTGCTCGGTTCGGACTACCCGATCGCCAACACCGGCGAGGCGATGGCGGGGCTGCGCGGCGTCAACAGGATCCTGGAGGGTACCGCGCTGCCGCGCGTGCCGGCCGAACTCATCGAGCAGATCATCCACGCCGACGCGCTCTCCGCCCTCGGCCTGACCGTGGGAGAACCCGTTGATCGTTGACGCGCATGTACGGCTGGGGCAGGGACGTGAGGCCGGTCTGGAGGCCGATCAGCTGATCGCGACGATGGACTCACTGGGCATCGACGTGGCCCTGGTGGCACCGGACGAACGCTGCATCGCCTACGACAACCGGGCCGGCAACGAGCATGTCGCCGCGGCGGCGGCCGCGTCGGGGGGGCGGCTGATCCCGTACGCGGTCGCCAATCCGTGGCGTGGACCAGCTGCCGTCGACGAGCTGGAACGTGCCAGGGACGCCGGGGCCCGCGCCCTCAACGTGGACAGCGTGCTTCAGGGATTCGACCTTCTCGACGGGCTCCTCGATCCGCTGCTGGACTTCGCGGCCGAGGCGGGGTGGCCCGTCTACGTCCGCACCGGCACTCCCCCGAGCGCGCTGCCACTGCCCCTGGCCAGCCTGGCCAGACGCCGGCCGGAGACGCCTTTCGTGATGGGCCGCAGCGGCGCCACCGACTTCTGGATCGACGCGGCACCGGCGCTGCGCTACGCGCCGAACCTCTACGGCGACACCAGCTACGCGCCGTGGGACACCGTCCTGGTCGAGCTGGGCCGGGATCCGGAGATCGGCCCGTCGCGGCTGGTCTTCTCCACCGACGCGCCCTACGCGGTGCCGCGCTCCGAGCTGGGCCGGGTGCTGGACTGGCCGATCGACGGCGACGCGCGACGCGACGTACTCGGCGGCACCATCATGCGCCTTCTGGGCCCCTCTCTCGGCTGACATCCGCCTCTTCCTCCCACGACCCCTTGTCGTGGGAGGACTTGGGCGTCTATCGTTCCTATTTAAGAAAATGTTTTCGGTATTTCGAATACTAAGTCCCATCAAGGTAGGAGGGCGAATGAACATCCAGACGAGTGCCTCTCCCGCGGCGGCCTCCCTCAACGGCCACGGCCACGGCGACGCCTCGGACCTGGTTCGGGGGATCTCGCCCGTTCTCGCGGTTCCGTTCACCCACGCCGGAGACGTCGACTTCGAGGGATTCGGCCGGGTCGTCGATCACGTCCTGAGTACCGGCGTGACGAGCGTGATGTTTCCCGGGTTCGCCTCGGAGTACTACAAGCTCACCGAGGACGAGCGCCGCGAGCTGACCGCGCTCCTGCTGCGGCGAACCGCCCACCGGGATGACCTCGCCGCGATCGTCGCGGTGCAGGACCACACCACCCGGATGGCCGTGGCACGGGCCCGCGAGGTCGTGGCCGCCGGGGCCGACCTGATCAACCTGCTGGCACCGCACTTCCTCAGCCCCTCACGCCGCTCCCAGATCGAGCACGTGACGGCGGTCCTGGACGCGGTCGCCCCGACCCCGGTGGTGCTGCAGTACGCCCCGAACGAGACGGGAACCAGCCTGGACGCGGCCACCATCGCCGCCCTGGTGCGCACTCACCCGAACCTCCGGCTGATCAAAGTGGAGTCCAACCCACCCGGGCGGCTCATCGGCGAACTGGCCGCCCTCGACCCGCCGGTGACCTCGCTTGAGGGCTACGCCGGAGTGCAACTCCCCGACGCCTGGCGGCGCGGCGCGGTGGGCAGCCAGCCCGGATGCTCGTTCACCGAGATCTACGTCGAGATCTGGCGTCGGCTCACCTCGGGCGACGAGGCCGGCGGCGAGGACCTGCACCGGCGACTGCTGCCCTACATCTCGTACTGGATGCTCGACACCGAACTCATCATCGCCGCCGAGAAGCAGATCTCGTTCCGCCGGGGCCTCATCGACAGCGCCCACTGCCGCGGGCCCGCCCACCTGCTCGACACCGAGGAACTGCGCCGGATCGAGGTCTTTCTCCAGGAGTTCGCGGACCTGCTGCCCGATCTATCCGGACGAGACCCAGCAAATGAGACAGAAATCTAGAAACAACGACACTAAACCAGATATCACTAGGAATGGAGGTTTCGCGGTGAAAGTAGCACGTAAGGTACTGGTCGGTTTTATCGTTGTTCCCTGCCTGGTTCTGACCGCGTGCGGCACAGGCGGCGCGACCGGCGCGAACCAGGCCACCCAGCAGGCTCCCGACGCCAAGAGCTGGCAGCAGGACATCAAGGGCGGCTCGATCGAGGTCGGCGTACTCCCGGCCGTCGGCACCCCCTCCCTGAAGTTTCTGGAGGACATCGCCGCCGGGATCGAGAAGGACCATGCCGGCGCCGACCTGAAGCCGACCTTCGCCAACACCAAGGCGCGCCCGGCCTTGGAGCAGAGGTGGCGCGCGGGCGACGGGCTGGACGTCGATTACACGATGTTCGACGGCACCAACCCGGCGCTGCTGGAGTGGGCCGACAGCGGCGCCCTGCTCGACCTCAAGCCCTACCTGGACCAGGTCGACACAACCACCGGCAAGCCCTGGCTGGACCAGTTCAGCCCGGCGGTCATGCAGTTCATGGAGCACCCGACGAGCAAGAAGATCTACGGCGTCCCCTCCGAGCTGTCCCTGCAGGTGCTGTTCTACAACGCGGGGCTCTTCAAAAAGCACAACATCACCCCGCCCGCCACCTGGGACGACCTGACCAAGGCCGCTGACGGGCTCAAGGCCGCCGGCGTGGACCCGATCGCGGTCACCGGCCTGTTCGAGCCCTATATGGGCATGTGGAGCGACAACATCTGGCTGCGCACCGTCGGCTATGACAAGGCCCACGACATCCTCACCGAGGGCAAAGGGAACATCACCGACGACCCGGGATTCCTCAAGGGACTGCAGATGCTCCAGGACCTGCGTGACAGGAAGGGTTTCCTCAAGGGGTTCGAGGGCACCGACTTCACCGCCGCCCAGGCCCAGTTCTTCCAGGGCAAGGCCGGCATGATCCTCATGGGCAGCTGGCTCGTCAGCGAGATGGCCGACGTGATCCCCAAGGACTTCGAGCTGGGCGTCCTGCAGTTCCCGACCGTGGCCGGCGGGACCGGCGACCAGGCGAGCATGCTCGCCGCCGCCCAGCTGATGTCGGTATCCGCGAAGAGCGAGAACATCCCGCTCTCACTGGAGTGGATCCGCCGGGTCACCAGCGTGGAGACCCAGACCCGCAGGGCCAACGAGATCGGCGAGGTCTCCGGGGTCAAGGGGGTGGCGAGCCCTCCCGGCCTGCCGGGCATCTCCGACGTCGTGGCCAAGGCCGACCGGCTCCAGGCGAGCTACTACGGCCTGATGGAGTCCAAGGCCAAGGACATCGTCTATCCCGAGATCGCCAAGCTGCTCTTCGGTAAGCAGGACGCCCAGCAGGCTCTCGACAACCTCGACAAGGGACTGCGCCGGGTCCACGGCAACTGAACCCCGTCAACCGAACCCGCCTCCCGGGCTCCGCTCCCGCGGCGGAGCCCGCGGCGGATGTGAACCCCGGAGGTCACATGCTCAAGGCGGCCCAGCGACGCATCATCATCCCCTTTCTGATACCCGCGCTCGCGCTACTGGGGGTCTTCTTCCTCTACCCGTTGATCAAAACGGTGGACCTGTCGCTGAACGAGTTCTCCCGCACGGGGACGATGCGATTCGTCGGGATCGACCAGTATCGCCTGCTGACAGGTGATCCCGCCTTCTTCAACTCGCTCAAGAACACGTTCCTGCTCACCCTCATCGGCAGCGGCATGTTGTTCCCGCCCGCCATGGCGATCGCCTGGGCCCTGTCACAGCGAATCCACGGCGAGCGCTTCTTCAGGTTCGTGGTGTTCGCCCCGGTGGTCCTGTCGGTCGCCGTCGTCTCACTGATGTGGAAGTTCCTCTACCACCCCACCCTCGGCCTGATCAACCCCACACTGGAGTCCATGGGACTGGGCGCCCTGGCCAAGATCTGGCTCGGCGACCCCTCCACCGCGCTGGCCGCCGTGACGTTCGTGTCCGTGTGGCACGGCATCGGCATCTGGATCGTCCTGCTGTGCGCCGGCTTCGAACGACTGCCCACCGACGTCCTGCAGGCCGCGCGCATCGACGGGGCGGGCGAGTGGCGGGTGTTCTGGAGCATCATGCTGCCGATGATGCTCGACCTCATGCGCATGCTCGCCATCTTGTGGGTGGTTCAGAGCCTGCAGACGTTCGCCTTCGTCTACATCATGACCGGAGGCGGTCCCTTCGGCTCGACCGACACCGTCGGCACCCTGATGTACCGCGTCGCCTTCGACCGGGCCGACTTCGGCTATGCCGCGGCCATCGGCGTCGTACTCGTGGTGGTCATGCTGACGGTGGCCAAGCTCCTCAACAAGGTGATGAAGCGCGATGACCTCCAGTACTGATCTGACCGAGCGCCCCACCCCGGCCGGCCCCGCGGCCACGCCCCACCCACCCGTCCCCACCCCGAGGCGCAGGGGTGGCCCATCCCGGCCCCGCGCCCCTTTCCGCCCGCACCACCTCTTCTTCTACCTGCTGCTCGGCGGGGTCGCGCTGTCCTCGATCAGTGCCTATGCCTGGGTCTTCAACGTGTCGATGAAGACCAACCGCGAGTTCATCTCCTCACCCCCCTGGCAGATCGCCGACGCCTGGCGCTGGGACAACTACGTCAACGCCTGGAACCAGGCCAACATCGGCCTGTTCTTCGGCAACAGCGTGGTCATCAGCGTCGCCTCCACCGCGATCGGCGTCGTGCTGGCCGTGTTCGCCGCCTACCCGCTGGCCCGGATCACCTTCAGGTTCAGCGGCGTGGTGCTCAGCACGTTCCTGCTCGGGCTGATGATCCCGTGGATGGTCACCTTCGCGCCGCTCTACCTGATCATGCAGGATCTCGGTCTCCTCGACAGCCGGCTCGGGCTCATTCTCGTCTACGCCACTTACAACCTGCCGTTCAACGTCTTCGTCCTGGTCGGCTTCATGAAGACCCTGCCGTACGACCTGGAGGAGGCGGCGGCGATGGACGGGGCCGGCCCGGCCCGCACGTTCATCTCGGTGATCCTCCCCCTCATGGGGCCCGGACTGGCGTCGGTCGCCATCATCAGCTTCCTGCAGAACTGGAACGAGTTCTTCTACGCCTTGCTGCTGATCCACTCGCCGGAGAAGATGCCCCTGCCGCTCGGGCTGTTCCAGCTGGGCCAGGCCGCCGACTACGGCACCAACTGGGCCACCCTGTTCGCCGGGATGATGATCACGGTCACCCCCGTACTGTTGGGATTCGCCGTACTGCAGAAGCAGATCACCAAGGGGCTGACGGCCGGCGCGCTCAAGGGCTGAGCCACAGCGGAGAAAGGAAGATCCATGTCATCTGGTCCTCGGGACACGACTTCACCGCGCCGCGCGCTGATCACCGGCGCCGGCGGGGGGATCGGGGCGGCGATCGCGCGGGTCCTGCACACCGGCGGCGCCACGGTGATCGTCACCGACGTCGACCTGGACGCGGCGCGCGCGATCGCGGACACCATCGAGGGCGCCGAGCCGGTCCACCTCGACGTGCGCTCGGAGAAGTCCGTCCGCTCGGCGATCGGCTCGATCACCTCGCGCCACGGCCCGGTGGACGTCCTGGTCAACAACGCCGCCGTCTGCAGCAACCTCGGGTTCGAGTCCGTGCCCGAACCGGTCTGGTCGGTCGACGTGGACGTCGTCCTCGGCGGGGCGATCCGCCTGTGCCAGGCGGTCCTGCCCGGCATGCGCGAGGCCCGGCGGGGAGCCGTGGTCAACGTGGCCTCGGTCAACGGCCATCGCTACTTCGGCAACGACACCTACAGCGCGGCCAAGGCCGGGCTGCTCAACCTCACCCGCGGCCTGGCCGCCCAGTACGGACCGTACGGCGTGCGCGTCAACTCGGTGTCGCCGGGCACGATCGCCACCCCGATCTGGGAGGAGCGGCTCGCGACCGATCCGCACGCCCTGGACAAGGCTGCCTCGTGGTATCCGATGGGACGGGTCGGCACCGTGGACGACGTCGCCGAGGCCGTCGCGTTCCTGGCGGGCGACCGCGCATCGTGGATCAACGGGATCGACCTGCCCGTGGACGGCGGTCTCCTGGCCGGAAGCCGGGCCATGGCCGTGGACATCGGCGCGGCCGTCGTCGACGCCGGATAACACGAGAACGCCTCGTTCACGAGGAGGAACCTGACCGGACCACGCTACAGGCGGGCGATGTCGGGCAGGTCGATGCAGGGGACCTGACGGTTCGGGCAGAGCCACCGGTCGCCGAGCTTCACGCACAGCCAGCCACCCGATCCGGCACGGTTGCATTTGTATCCCCGTTCTTCGAGGTCGCCTGCCGTGACGGTGCTCGCGTAGGACGGCGCGGTTACGAAGAACAGGCCGGTCGCCGCAATGGCGACCGCGGCCATTCCCTTTGCTGCCCATTGTGTTCTCATTGTTGGGCCCTCTTCTCTGTTTCAGGTGCCCGGTTGAGCACTTCCCCCACTGTCAACCTAAAGGAGCGGCTCAACCACGTAAAAATACGCGCCCGACCGAACGTGAGGTAAACATTCACGCCCTTGAGTGAGGTAATGCGGGGTGTTCCACTGCTGGTCAAGGCGGTTTGGGAGTGTCTGATACTCCAGCCATAGATCGTAAAATTGAGCGGTTCGCGCACATGTGAATCTATGGAGATAGAGCCACAACCACGACAGACGACCACCATTGTGATCATTCAGGTGCGCCCTCCTGCGATGGTTCACCGACAACACCCGGATCACGCAACTCGCGACCGATCACGGAATCGGCGGCATGACCGCCTACCGCTACCTGCACGAGGGCATTGACATCCTCGCTGCACATGCCCCCGACCTGTGGAATGTCTGGACGTCGTCACCACTCTCGCCGCCGTCCAAACCGGCCTGCCATCCCTGGCCGACCCGGGCTATGAAAGGGCCGCCGACGTCATCCGCGTTCCGATCAAGAAGAAGGCCGGCCGGCCCAAACTCGACCATGACCAGCACACCTACAACAAGCTGCTCCGCGGCCTGCGAGGAGTCGGCGAACGGGCGAACGGGCGAACGCCCTGCTCACCGTCACATTCAAGGCCCTACGCCGGGTGAGCCTCGATCCCTGGCGTATCGGAAAGATCACCCAGGCCGCGCCGGACACCCCCGTCCAGCAGCACCGGGACGGCTCCGCCGACGGCGGCTCGGCAAGCGCCGAGTAGATCTCTTCGCGCTTTGTGTCAAGTATAACCTTCGAGTGGCTACAGTTCCCCTGTGCGTTTTATACCTTTTGTCATGATTCCTGTCATGCTGATCGCGACCGCCATGTCCCCCGCGTGGGCCATCACGAACGGCTCGCCCGACTTGACAGCCCACCCGCAGGTGGGAGCCGTCATCGACGACAAACCGAACGACGATGGCACGTGGTCCTACTGCACCGGCACGCTCATCTCGCCGACCGTCTTCCTCACCGCCGCCCACTGCGCGGAACCGGGGCAGAAGACCGCTCGGGTCTCGTTCTCCAGCCACTACCGGCCCGGGGACAAGGTCTACACCGGCCGCTACGTCCTCGACTCGCGATACAAAGACGAGTCCGCCCTTCATGACCTGGCCGTCGTCGTCTTCGACACGGCCGTCCCGGACATCAAGCCCGCCAGGCTGCCCACCGAGGGTCTGCTCAACCGCCTCGAAGCCGGCAGCGACCTGAAGGCGACGCGATTCACCCCGGTCGGGTACGGCGCCCTGGCCTCGACCAAGGGGAAGCACGGGATGCGGCTGACCTACACCGACACCCGCAACCAGACATCCATCTCCTTTGAGAACCTCACCCGCAGATGGCTTGAACTGTCACCGAACCCCTCCAAAGGCGACGGCGGAACCTGTTTCGGCGACTCGGGCGGCCCGAACTTCCTGGGAGGGTCCACCTCGGACCTGCTCGTGGCCACGACGATCAGCGGAGACGACGAGGCGTGCAGGGAGACCAACTACAACTACCGCCTGGACACCCCTTCGGCCCGGGCTTTCCTCGGAAAGTTCGTCACGCTTCCCTGAACGGGTGAGGCGGACCGGGCCTGACCGGTAAACAGCTCTGGCGTGAAATCGGTGGTGACGGTGAGTCACATGACGCAGGATGACGGCGGTGTGACTCCGACATTGTCAGCTTCTCGCCGTACCTGGCAGGTACGGTTCAGGCCGCGTCGTCGGCGGCGTGACGCACTGCCCGGCGACCGATATTGATCGCCGCGAAGTAATCCACCGGGCCGACGAGTCCGCACGAAACACACCGAAACTCATCCCGGGTAGGACGATTCCGCCTGTCGATGTGACCGCACTCAGGGCAGGTACGGGAGGTGTTACGCGGATCCACCAACCGCACCGCTCCCCGGCCAGGGCGGCCTTGTACGTCACGAACGTCCGTAGCTGGTGGAAACCCCAGGAGTGCAGGCCGGCACGCTGAGCCTTGCGAACCGTGACCGGCTCCCGAATGCCCGAGAGGTCTTCCAGGGCGAACGCGACCTCGGCGGCCCTGGTCGCGGCGGCGTTGCAGGCATGCCCCGTCGCGTTCGAGCGCCGGGGAGTTCCCGGTCGGCGCACTAACCACGCAGCCGCTCCATCGCCGGGTCGTAGAGCGGCTCCTCGGCGACGACGGCACTCACCCGCCGGCCGAAGTAGCCGATGTGCAGCTCTCGCCCCGGCACGGACAGCTCGGCGGGCAGCCAGGCGTAGGCGATGCCCCTGCCTATCGTGTAGCCGTAGGCGGCGCTGGTGACGTATCCGGCGCAGGACGCGCCGTCGTACACCGGCTCCTTACCCATGACGACGGCCGCGGGGTCGTCGACGGTGAGGCAGGTCAGCCGGCGCCGGGTCGCCGCGCCGCGCTCGGCCAGGGCCGCGCGGCCGATGAAGTCACCCCTGTCGGCCTTGCGCACGGCGAAGCCGAGGCCGGCCTCGTAGGGATCGTGCTCGTAGGTCATGTCGGTGCCGAAGGAACGGTAGCCCTTCTCCAGCCGCAGGCTGTTGAAGGCGCCCCGGCCCCCGGCGATGATCCCGTGCGCCTGGCCGGCCTCCCAGAGGGTGTCCCACAGCTTGGCGCCCATGTCGGCGGTCGTGTAGAGCTCCCAGCCCAGCTCCCCGATGTAGGAGAGCCGCAGCGCGGTGACGGGCACGGTGCCGACGTGGGCGCGCGCGCCGCGGAAGTAGCGGAAGCCACCGGGACCGAACCCGGGACCGGCCAGCGGGGCCACGACGTCGCGGGCCCGCGGGCCCCAGACCCCGACGCAGCAGGTGCCCGGCGTGACGTCGGTGACGGTGACCGATCCGTCGGCGGGCAGGTGACGGTGGAGCCAGTCGAGGTCGAGGTTGCCGTTGGCGCCGACCTGGAACAGGTCGCGGCCCAGCCTGGCCACGGTGATGTCGCTGCGGATACCGCCGTCGTGGTCGAGCAGCAGGCAGTACGTGACAGAGCCGACGGACTTGTCGACGTCGCCGGTGGAGATCCGCTGGAGGAAGGCGGCGGCCCCCCGGCCCGCGACCTCGATCCGCTTGAGCGCGCTCATGTCGTAGAGCGCGACGGCCTCGCGCGAGGCCTGGGCCTCGGCGCCGACGATCGGTGACCAGTAACGGGCGGCCCAGTCGTTCGGCCGGGGGATGTCGCGGCCTTCGACCAGGGAGGCGTTGGCCTCGTACCACTGGGGGCGCTCCCAGCCGGCGGCCTCCAGGAAGTACGCGCCCAGCTCGCGCTGGCGGGCGTGGAAGGGGCTGGTGCGCAGCGGGCGCAGGTTCTCGGCCGGCTGGAGCGGGTGGATGATGTCGTAGACCTCGACGAAGTTCTGGCAGCCGCGGGTGCGCACGTACTCGGGGGCCAGCTGGTGGGCCTCGAACCGGTTGACGTCGCACTCGTGCAGGTCGAAGGAGGAGCAGTGGCCGTCGGCCAGCCATTCGGCCATGGCCCGGCCCACCCCCGCCGAGTGGGTGACCCACACGGCCTCGGCCACCCAGAAGCCTCGCACGTCGCGCGACCGGCCGAGCAGCGGCATGTTGTCGGTGGTGAAGGAGAACAGGCCGTTGATGCCCTCTTCGAGCGCTGCCTGCTCGGTGGCGGGCAGCAGCGCCCGCGTCTCGGCCCAGGCGGGGGCGAAGTCGTCGCCGGTGAACGGCAGCACCGAGGGCATGACCTCGGCGTCGGCGACCGGGAGGATCTCCTCCGGGGCGATCGGCATCGGGCGGTGACCGTAGTAGCCGATGCCGAGCCGCTCGAACCGCTCCCGGTAGTACAGGTCGGCGTCCTGGTGGCGCAGGATCGGCCGGACGGCCTCCGCGCTCTGCCCGCTGAGCGCGGGGACGGGGCCGGTCCAGGCGAGCTGGTGGGCCAGCGGGGTCAGCGGCAACGCCATGCCGACCATGCCCGCGATCTTGGGGCCCCAGATGCCGGCGCAGCAGACCACGAGGTCGGCGGGGATCTCACCCCGGTCGGTGACGACGGCCGCCACCCGGTCGTCCTCGACCCGGATGTCTCGTACCTCGTGCCGGTCCAGCACGCGCACGCCTCGCTCCCGTGCTCGCTCCAGCTGGACCTCGACGGCGCGTACGGCCCTGGCCAGGCCGTCGGTCGGGACGAACAGCCCGCCGAGGACCCTGGCCTTGTCGAGCAGGGAGTGGCGCTCCACGCACTCCTCGGGGGTGAGCAGGCGCGCCTCGACCCCCCAGGCGGTGGCCCAGCCATGGCGGCGGTGCAGTTCGGCGAGCCTCTCGGGCGTGGTGGCCACCTCCAGGCCGCCCACCTGGAGGAAGCAGTCGAGCGCGACGAGCTTTTCGACCGTGTAGCGGGCCAGCTCGGTCATGGTCTTGGACGGGTTGGTCTGGAACACCAGCCCCGGTGCGTGGGAGGACGACCCTCCGGTGGCGGGCACGGCGCCCTGGTCGACGACCGTGATGTCGTCCCAGCCCTTCGCCGAGAGCTCGTCGGCCAGGGCCGCCCCGACGACACCTGCTCCGATGATGACAACGCGTTGGCCCGCCATACACACCTCCGTCGTTGCACAGTCCGGAACGCGGTGCGCTTCCCGCAACAGATTCTCCCTTTGCGGGTGGCGCTGTCAAGAACGGGCCGTACCCGCCGGTGAAGGGGCCGGGCACGGCATCGGAGCACGCCGCGGACGCTGTCGCCGTCCGCGCCGTGCCCGATCCGCGCCGCTCCGCGTGACGCCTCGCCATGTCACTTCGCGCCGCACCCGGCGCGTGTCGCACTCCGCCGCACCGATCCCTGTCGCCCGGTGTCGCCCGGTGCGGGCGGGCCGTCGAGCCGCCGGGACCGCCGCCCGCTCAGCCGGTGGGGAGCCAGGCCTTCACCTTGTCGGGATTGTCGCCGACCCACTTCTCCGCGGCCTCCTCGGCCGTCATCTTGTCCTCGGAGATGTACTTGGCCACCAGGTTCTGGTCCTCGTTCGTCCAGGAGAAGTTCTTGACCAGCTCGTACGCCGGACTGCCGGAGTCGGCGAACTTCTTGCTCACGATCTTGTCGAGGTCGTAGAGCGGGTAGTCGCAGGCCACCTTCTCGGCATCGGCGTCGCAGCCCTCGGTGTACTCGGGCAGGTTGACCTTGACGAGCTTGACCTCCGCCAGGAACCACTGCGGCTCGTAGAAGTAGCCGAGCAGCGGGGTCTTCTCCTTCTCGGCCTTCCGGAAGCCGGTGATGAGCGCCGCCTCGCTGCCCGCGTAGACGACCTTGTAGTCCAGCTTCAGATTCTTCACCAGGGCCGCGTCGTTGGTCACGAAGGACGGGTCGCCGTCGAGCAACTGCCCCTTGCCACCCGACTCCGAGGTCTTGAACAGCTCGGCGTACTTGTTGAGGTTCTTCCAGTCGGTGATGTCGGGGTACTTCTCGGCCATCCACGGCGGCACGTACCAGCCGATGACTCCCTTGTTGCCCGTCGAACCCGCCGCGACGGCGACCTTCTGCTCCTCGATGTACTTCTTCTTCAGGTCGTCGTGCGCCCAGTTCTCCACGATGGCGTCGACCTGACCGGTGGCGAACCCCTGCCAGGCGACCTCCTCCTTGAGGTCCTTCTTGGTGACCGCGCAGCCGAGCTCCTTCTCGGCCACGTGGGCGATGACCGCCGCGGTCGCCTCGTACCCGACCCACGGGTTGATGGCGATGTTGACCGCGCCGCAGGGCTTCTTACCCTCCGCGCCGGAGGCGGCGGGGGCGGCTGTGCCCTCGCTGCTCTCGCCGACCTTCGCCCCGCCGCACGCGGAGACGAGGAGGCCGCCGGCCACCAGGAGCGCCACCGCCCGTGGTCGCCCGATCCTCGAAACTGTCACCACAGGTCCTCCTGTATACGAGTCCGCCCGCCACCGTGTCGGGGCGACGGGATCGCTGTCCGTCGTGTTCAGTGGACGCCGTGCGCCTCGGCGTCCGCCCGCCGCGCCGCCGTCCTGGTGATGCGCTCCAGCATGATCCCGAGTACCACGATCGCCACGCCCGCCGCGAGCCCCTTGCCTCGTAGCTGCAGCTGGGAGAAGCCCGCCACCACGTCGTAGCCGAGCGCGCCCGCGCCGACCAGGCCGCCGACGACGACCATGGCCAGCACGTAGATGAGTCCCTGGCAGGCCGCGAGGGTCACCGCGCTGCGTGCCATCGGCAGCTGCACCTTGGTGATGAGCTGCCAGGTGTTCGAGCCCGCGGCCGTGGCGGCCTCCACCGCGCTCGGGGAGACCCCGCGGATGCCGTCCGCGGTGAGCTTGATCGCGACCGGCGCGGCGTAGACGACCGCGGCGGTGATCGCGGTGACCCGGGTCGCGCCGAACAGGCCGAGGATCGGCACCAGGTAGACGAACGGCGGCATGGTCTGCCCGGCGTCCAGGACGGGCCGCACCAGCTGGTCGACGCGGTCGCTGCGCCCCATCCAGACACCGAACGCCACCCCGAGGATCATCACCAGGACCGTGGCCACGAGCGTCGAGGCCAGCGTCACCATGCTGTCCTGCCACAGGCCGAGCAGCACGAGCAGGGCGAGGCAGGCCGCGGTGACCAGCACGACCCTGACGTTCGCCAGGATGGCGGCGAACGCGATCATCACCGCGGCGACCAGCCACCACGGCGAGTCGGTGAGCAGCGCCTCGAACGGGTTGAGCAGGCCGTAGGAGACGGCGTTCTTGAACGCGCCGGTGTAGGCGGCCAGGTTGTCCTGCACCCACAGGGTCGCCGCGTCGACGCCCCGGCGGACGTACGGCCCCAGGTTCGCCTCGCTCGGGAACTCCGCGGCCCACACGTAGGTGTGGGAGAGATAGACCAGCACACCGGTGCCCGCCAGGACGGCGCCGATTCCGGCACGGCGGCGACCGGGCCCCCGCGAGCGGCCCGCCCGGTACCGGGTCTCGACGCGCCTGCCGGCCGCGGAGGTGACCCGGTCGAGCACGATGGCCATGATGACGATGGCCAGGCCCGCGTTGAAGGCGCTGCCGACGTCGAGGGTCTCCAGCGCCTTGACGACTGTCTTGCCCAGCCCCGGGGCGTCGATCAGCGCGGCGATGGTGACCATGCAGAGCGCGGCCATGATGGTCTGGTTGACACCGACGATGATGGTCCGCTTGGCCAGTGGCAGCCGTACCTTGCTCAGCAGCTGCCAGGCGGTGGAGCCCAGCGAGGTGCCGGCCTCCAGGATCGCGGGGCGCACCTCGCGGATACCGTGCGCGGTGATGCGGATCGCGGGCGGCGCGGCGTAGATGACCGTCGCCACGGTGGCGCTCGCCGGGCCGATGAGGAAGAACAGGGTGAGCGGCGCGAGGTAGACGAACGTCGGCATCGTCTGCATGAAGTCGAGCACCGGGGTGACCAGGCGGTTGAACCGGTCGTTCACCCCGGCCCAGACGCCGAGCGGGATACCGATCAGCAGCGAGATCACGACCGCGGCCAGGGTGAGGGCGAGGGTGTCCATACTCTCCTCCCACAGGCCCAGCAGGCCGAAGGAGGCGAAACCGGCCGCGGTCAGCACCGCGACCCTGAGGTTGCCCCAGAGCAGCGCGACCGCCGTGGCGACGGTGACCACGCCCAGCCAGCCGATGACCGGCAGTGGCCGCCCGAAGGACGGCCGGCTGATCAGCGCCTGGACGAACGTGACGGCCTCATCGAGGAAGAGCCGGATGTAGTTGACGAAGTACAGGAAGAACGGATTGTCGTTCCTGCTGTTGTCGACGACCTCGCTCGCCTCGTTGATCCGCACGTGCAGCGGCGTCAGCTCCGCGCCGCCGAGCTGGAAGGTGTCGCGCCCCTGGACGAACACCCAGACCAGCACCCAGGCCGCGACGACGGCGGCCAGCAGGTAGCGGCGCGGCCAGGCGGGCAGGCGCCGCAGACCACCGGCCGGGGTGGCCCTGGTGGCCGTCACCCCTGCTCCCCTGACCTGGCCGGCGCGGCGGGCCTGCCGGAATTCTCCTCGGTGAGCAGCGCGGGGGTCTCCCGCGGGGGTGCCGCGGGGTTCTTGTCGGGAGAGGGCTCGGTGAGTACTCCCAGGAGTTCCTCCGCGGTGACGACGCCCAGCAGCTCGTCACCGTCGACGACCCTGACCGGGCTCGTCGCGCGCAGGATCGTGTGCACGGCGTCGCGCACCACGACGTCCGGGGAGACCTGTGGCCCGTCCAGGGGCTCGTCCCGCCGGGGTGGGCGCGCGATCCAGCGGGTCGTGAGCACGTGCGAGCGGGGCACGTCCCTGACGAACTCGCGCACGTAGTCGTCCACGGGCGCCCCGACGACCTCCTCAGGCGTGCCCAGCTGGACGAGCTCGCCGTCGCGCATGATGAGGATGCGGTCGCCGAGCTTGAGCGCCTCGCTCAGGTCGTGCGTGATGAAGATCATCGTCTTGCCCACCTCGCGGTGCAGCCGGATGACCTCGTTCTGCATGTCCCGCCTGATCAGCGGGTCGAGCGCGGAGAACGGCTCGTCGAAGAAGAGCACGTCGGGATCCACCGCGAGCGCCCTGGCCAGCCCGACGCGCTGCTGCATGCCGCCGGAGAGCTGGTCGGGGTAGGAGTCCTCGGAGCCGGAGAGCCCGACGAGCTCGACCATCTGTCTGGCCCGCTCGTAGCGGGCCTCCTTCCGGGTCCCGCGGATCTCCAGCCCGTAGGCCACGTTGTCCAGGACCCGCCGGTGCGGCAGCAGCCCGAAGTTCTGGAAGACCATGGCGAAGCGGTGGCGGCGCAGCTCGCGCAGCTGCCTGTCACCGGCCTTGCGGATGTCCGCACCGTCGAACAGCACCTCACCGGCCGTCGGCTCGATGAGCCGGGTCAGGCAGCGTACGAGGGTGGACTTGCCCGAGCCGGACAGGCCCATGACGACGAAGACCTCCTGGGGCCGCACGGTGAAGGAGACGTCGCGGATCGCGGTCACACAGCCCGTACTGGCCCTCAGCTCGCTTCGCGAGAGCTCCTGGAGCGGGGTTCCGACGACCCTGTCGGCACGCGGGCCGAAGACCTTCCAGAGACCGCGCACGTCGAGGACGGTCCGCTGATCCTCCGCGACGAGATCTCTCCTGTCGCCGTCGAGGTGGAGATCTGACACGAAGGGGCATCCTTCCGGTCATCGCGTAGCTCGTTGCGTATGGCGCATCGGAACGCTTAGCGAGGAACAGAATCGACCCTTTTCCTTCACTCAGTCAAGGCTTTACGAGCTTCGTTACCATGCCAGCTCAATCGTAAGAAACCCACCCCCGCCATTACCTGATCGGTGAACAGGCACAACGGCCGGTTACCCGAACGACTTCTTCAGGGCGCGGGCGAGCGGCACCCCGGCGAGAGTCCGACATGCCAGGTGAAAGCGGACCGAACGGGCTTACGGTCAGCGGGCGGAGCCGTCGCGATGCCGGTAGAAGTCGACGTGCTCGGCGGCGAGCGGGGTGTTGCCCAGGATCAGGTCCGCCGCCTTCTCCGCCACCATCATGACCGGCGCGTAGATGTTGCCGTTGGTCACGTACGGCATCACCGAGGCGTCCACCACACGCAGTCCCTCGAGGCCGTGCACCCGCATGGAGAGCGGGTCCACCACGGACATGTCGTCGACGCCCATCCGCGCGGTGCACGAGGGGTGCAACGCGGTCTCGCCGTCCCTGGCCACCCAGTCGAGGATCTCCTCGTCGGTCTCGACCCCGGGCCCCGGCGACAGCTCTCCCGCGTTGAACTCGTCCATGGCCGGCTGGTTGAGGATGTCCCGGGCGACGCGGACCGCCTCCACCCACTCGCGCCGGTCCTGCGCGGTGGACAGGTAGTTGAAACGGAGCGCCGGGTGGACCCGGGGATCGGTGCTCCTGATCTTCACCGAGCCTCGGGAGTCCGAGTACATCGGCCCGATGTGCACCTGGTAGCCGTGCCCGCCCGCCGGAGCCGAGCCGTCGTAGCGGACCGCGATGGGCAGGAAGTGGAACATCAGGTTGGGGTAGTCGACATCGTCGTTGCTCCGGGTGAAGCCGCCCGCCTCGAAGTGGTTGGTCGCACCGGGACCGCTCCGCGCGAACAGCCAGCGCGCGCCGATCCACGGCCGGTTGCGCCACTTCATCGCGGGCTGCATGGAGACCGGCCGCCTGCAGCCGTACTGGATGTAGACCTCCAGGTGGTCCTGGAGGTTCTCGCCGACGCCCGGCAGGTCGTGCACGACGTCGACGCCGAGGGCGCCCAGCTCGGCGGCGTCGCCCACCCCGGAGAGCTGGAGCAGCTGCGGTGAGTTGATCGCGCCGCCGCAGAGGATGACCTCGCCCGCGCGGACCGTCCGGCCGTCGTACTCGACGCCGACGGCGCGCTTTCCCTCGAAGAGGATTCCGGTGACGAACGCCCGCGTTCTGACCTCCAGGTTGGGGCGCTTCGCGACCGGGTGCAGATAGGCGCGGGCGGCGGACAGCCGGCGCCCCCTGCTGATGTTGCGGTCGAACCGGGCGAAGCCCTCCTGGCGGTAGCCGTTGACGTCGTCGGTCAGCGGGTATCCGGCCTGCTGCACCGCCTCGAAGAAGGCCCCGAACAGCGGGTTGCGCACCGGTCCGCGTTCCAGCACGAGGGGCCCGCCCCGCCCGCGCATCGGGTCGGCGGGGTCGGCGGCCAGGCAGTTCTCCATGCGCTTGAAATACGGCAGGCAGTGGGCGAAGTCCCAGGTCTCCATGCCGGGGTCGGCGCCCCAGCGCTGGTAGTCCAGCGGGTTGCCCCGCTGGAAGATCATGCCGTTGATGCTGCTTGAGCCACCCAGCACCTTGCCCCTGGCGTGGTAAATGCGGCGGCCGTTCATGTGCGGCTCGGGCTCGGAGGCGTACTTCCAGTCGTAGAGGCGGTTCCCGATGGGGAAGGGCAGCGCGGCCGGCATGTGGATGAAGACGTCCCACGGGTAGTCCGGGCGACCCGCCTCCAGCACCAGCACCCGGTTGGCGGGGTCGGCGGAGAGCCGGTTGGCGAGGGCGCTTCCGGCCGAGCCACCTCCAACGATGACAAAGTCGTACATGTCCGCCTCGCCTCGCTCAAGCAGGAACAGTGTTCGAAATTGTAGCTAATGGCGCAATAAGGTGCACTATTCGCAACGGATATTGTCGTCCCCGATGACGTTCGTTCCCTTTCCAGCACCTACAGTTGCGCTATGGGCAACGATCCTCTCGGCGGTCGCACCGACAGCAGCGGTGGAGTCCAGTCCGTCGACCGGGCCATCACCATCCTGGAGATCCTCGCCGAGCGCCGCGAGGCCGGGGTGAGCGAGATAGCCCAGGAGATATCGGTGCACAAGTCGACGGCGTTCCGGCTGCTGGGCGCGCTGGAGGCGCGCGGCCTGGTCGAGCAGGCGGAGGACCGGGGAAAATATCGCCTCAGCTTCGGCCTCATCCGCCTCGCGGGCGGGGTGGCCTCCCGGCTCGACCTGACCCAGCAGAGCCGCCCGGTCTGCCGTCGTCTCGCCGAGGAACTCGGCGAGACGGTCAACCTGGCGGTGCTGCGCTCCCATTACGCGGTCAACCTGGACCAGGTACGCGGGCCCGCGGCGGTCACCACGCACAACTGGGTCGGCCAGCTCACCCCGCTGCACGCCACCTCCAGCGGGAAGGTCCTGCTGGCCTACCTCGACGAGGCGCACCGGACCCGGCTGGTCACCGCGGCCGGCCTGGAGCGCTACACCCCGAGCACGATCACCTCCGCCGCCGCCCTGGACAAGCAGCTTCTCCAGGCCCGCGAGCGGGGTTACGCGGTCACCGTCGAGGAGTACGAGATCGGCCTGAACGCCATCGCCGCACCCATCCGCTCCTACGACGGTGAGATCGTCGCCGCGGTCAGCGCGTCAGGCCCCGCGTACCGCTTCGGCGAGGACCGGCTGCACGAGCTGGCACCGCTCGTGATCGCCGGCGCCCGCGACATCAGCCATCGCCTGGGGTACGCCGGACGAGCCTGACCACCACGCTCTTGGAGGTGGGGGTGTTGGAGGTCTCCGCGACCGAGTCGAGCGGCACGAGCACGTTGGTCTCCGGGAAGTACGCGGCGCAGCAGCCGCGCGCGGTCGGGTAGGCGACCGCGCGGAAGGACTCCGCCCTGCGCTCCCCGTCGGGCCACTCGCTGACCAGGTCCACCATGTCCCCGTCGGCCAGATCCCGCTCGGCCAGGTCGTCGGCGTGCACGAAGACCACCCGGCGGCCGTTGCGCACGCCCCGGTAGCGGTCGTCCATGCCGTAGATCGTGGTGTTGTACTGGTCGTGGCTGCGGACCGTCTGGAGCAGCAACCGCCCCGGCGGCACCCGCAGCACCTCCAGGTCGTTGACCGTGAAGTTGGCCTTGCCCGTCGCGGTCGGGAAGCGGCGCTCGTCGCGGGGCGCGTTGGGCAGCGCGAAGCCGCCGGGAGCCCGGACCCGGACGTTGAAGTCGTCGAATCCGGGCACCACCCGGGAGACGCGGTCGCGGATCGCGTCGTAGTCGGCCGCGAACTCCTGCCACGGCACGTGCGGGTCGTCGCCGAACAGCTCCACGGCCAGCCGGCAGACGATCTCCACCTCGGAGAGCAGGTCGTCGGAGGCGGGCCGCAGCTTGCCCCGCGAGGCGTGCACCATGCCCATGGAGTCCTCGACCGTGACGAAACGATCGCCGTCGCGTTCGGTGCGCCCCAGCGTGGGGAGGATGAGCGCCTCGCGCCCGCACACGGCGTGCGAGCGGTTCAGCTTGGTGGAGACCTGCACCGTCAGCCTGGCCCGGCGCATCGCCTCCTCGGTCGCCGCCGTGTCGGGGGTGGCGGACACGAAGTTGCCGCCCATCGCGATGAAGACCTTCGCCTGCTCGGAGCGGAGCGCCCTGATCGCCTCCACGGTGTCGAAGCCGTGCTCGCGGGGCGGCTCGAAGCCGAACTCGTCGCGCAGCGCGTCCAGGAACCGGGCCGGTGGTTTCTCGTAGATGCCCATGGTGCGGTCGCCCTGGACGTTGGAGTGGCCCCTGACCGGGCAGACCCCCGCGCCCGCGCGGCCCACGTTGCCACGGAGCAGCAGGAAGTTGACGACCTCCCTGATGGTGGCGACGGAGTTCTTGTGCTGGGTGAGCCCCATCGCCCAGCACACGATCACCGACTTCGCGCCCAGCACCTCCCGTACGGCCTCCTCGATGGCCGGGCGGTCCAGCCCGGTCGCCTCCTCGACCTCCGCCCAGTCCAGGGAACGCAGGTCCTCGGCCCAGTCGTCGAAGCCGTGGGTGTGCGCCTCGACGAAGTCACGGTCGATCACGGTGCCGGGGGCGGCCTCCTCGGCTTCGAGCAGCAGCAGCGACATCGCCTTGAAGAGCGCGAGGTCACCGTTGAGCCGGATCTGCAGGAAGCGATCGGACAGCGTCGTACCCTTGCCCACCAACCCCGACGGCCGCTGCGGGTTCTTGAAGCGGAGCAGTCCGGCCTCGGGCAGCGGGTTGACCGCGACGATCCGGGCGCCTTCACGCTTGGCCCGTTCCAAGGCCGAGAGCATGCGCGGGTGGTTGGTGCCGGGGTTCTGACCGACCACGAAGATCAGGTCGGCCCGGTACAGGTCCTCCAGCGAGACCGTGCCCTTACCGATGCCGAGGGTCTCGTTGAGCGCCGAGCCGCTGGACTCGTGGCACATGTTGGAGCAGTCGGGCAGGTTGTTGGTGCCGAACCTGCGCACCAGGAGCTGGTAGGCGAACGCGGCCTCGTTCGAGGTGCGCCCCGAGGTGTAGAAGAGCGCCTCGTCCGGGCTGTCCAGCGCGCGCAGTTCCCGCGCGATCAGGGAGAACGCGTCATCCCAGCTCACCGGCACGTAGTGGTCGGAGCCCTCGGGCTTGTGCATCGGCTCGGTGAGCCGCCCCTGCTGGCCCAGCCAGTATTCGGTGTGCCCGGCCAGGTCGTCGACGGTGTGCCGGGCGAAGAAGTCACGGGTGACCCTGCGGACCGTGGCCTCCTCGGCCACCGCCTTCGCGCCGTTCTCGCAGAACTCGAACGGGCTGCGGTGCTCGCCCTCGGGCCAGGCGCAGCCCGGGCAGTCGAAGCCTTCCTTCTGGTTGACCCCGGCCAGGGTGAGAAGGGTGCGGCCGACACCCATCTGGGCGTTGGCGGTCAGTAGCGATCGGGTCACCCCTGGTATGCCCGCTGCCCACTCCTTGGGAGGCCCGATCTCAATGCCGTCCTCGTTGACGTCGTCGCGCGGAGCCTTCCTGGCCATCCTCGCGTCTCCTTCCCTCACCCTGACCCCGTGAATTGCGGGTCGGGCACACTATAGGCGCCTTCCCGCCGTCAGCCGGCCCCGGTCCCCAGCTTGCCGATCACCCAGTCGTGGAAGGCTCCGATGTGGTGCTCGCTGGGCACCAGGACCCCGCCCCGGGCGTACGCGCGGGAGTTCATCGCGGGCTGGCACCTCTCACAGGCCGCGAAGTCCTGCTCGTTGACCCGGTGGAAGAGCTCCACGGACGGGCCGAGATCGGTGCCCGCGTCCACGACGTCCTTGCGGAAGAGCCAGTCGCACTCCACGATCGTCCGGTCGGCCGCCAGCGGGAACATCCGGTGCAGGATCACGTGGTCGGGCACCAGGTTGACGAAGACCTGCGGCTTGATGGTGATCGCGTAGTAGCGGCGGTCCTGCTCCTCGCCGACTCCGGGGATGCGGTCCACCCCCGCCGAGCCGTCGACGGTGAACCCCTGGATCTCCTCGCCGAACTCCGCCCCGTGCCCGACGAAGGACTGCGCCGCGTACCCGTCGGCGAACTCCGGCAGCACCTCGGTGAGCTCGGGGTGGATGGTGGCGCAGTGGTAGCACTCCATGAAGTTCTCCACGATGAGCTTCCAGTTCGCCCGCACGTCGTAGACGATCCTGCGGCCCACCGCCAGGTTAGCGATGTCGTAGCTCTCGATGGCCCGCTCGTCGCCCAGCCGGGCCGTCGCCTCGCCGATCACGTCCGCCTCGAACGACGGCGGCTCGTCGGCCAGGCAGACCCACACGTACCCGATCCACTCGCGCACGGCCACGTTGACCAGCCCGTACTCGACCCGGTCGAGGTCGGGCATCTTCGTCAGGTTCGGCGCGGCGATCAGCCTGCCCTCAAGGTCGTAGGTCCAGGCATGGTACGGACACTGGAAGGCCCGCTTGACCTCGCCGGACTCCTCGGTGCGGATCCGGGCGCCGCGGTGACGGCACACGTTGAGGAAGGCCCGGATCGAGCCGTCCCTGGCCCTGGTGACCAGGACGCTCTCCCGGCCCACCTGGACGGTTCTGAAGGCCCCCGGCTTTCCCAGATCGGAGGCACGGACGACGCAGAACCACATCGACTCGAAGACGCGGGCCTGCTCCAGGGCGAAGACGTTCTCGTCGGTGTAGTAGCCGCCGGGCAGGGTGGCGATCACGCTGGGCGGCAGGCTTCTCGCGGTCACGATCGCTCCCTGGTCTGCCATGTCGACGGGTTGGGGCGGCCGTTGCCGGGGAGGGCGCGCGCCGGCGTCATGCGGTACCCGCGCGCACGCCGGGCGGCAGGTTCGGCGGCTCCTCGGAGGGCACCACGTAGACGGTGTCGTCGGAGACCACCACCCGGTGGGTGCGCAGCGGCAGCTTGGCAGGGGGGCTGCTCGGGCGTCCCGTCCGCAGGTCGAAGCTGGAGGCGTGCAGGGGGCACTCGATCTCACACCCCTCCAGCCACCCGTCGGAGAGTGAGGCGTCCTGGTGGGTGCAGGTGTCGTCCACGGCGTAGATCTCGCCGTCCTCGGTGTGGAAGACAGCGATGGGCGGGTCGACGTCGAGCCGATGGGCCTCACCCGGAGGAAGGGCCGTGAGGGGGCAGACAGGGATCATCGCAACAAACCCCGGTTTCGTAAAGCAGAACAAGCAGCGCTATACGCAACAGCGTGACCTCCGGAAATCCCACTGTCAAGGGTCTTCCCCATGGTCACGCGAAGGCCGAGTGGCGCACCCGCCATCGCCGCTCAACCGATCCGCACGACGTTCCCCTGACACACCAAAGGCTCCGCACGTAGCCTGAGGCTGTAAGGACCGTTACAGATACGTGTGGGGCCTGCTCATGCGCGACGGCAGTACGAATGGCCCAGCCGCCGAAGAAGCTGTCGGGCGGCGGATCGCCCAGGCTCGCAAGCTGCGTGGTCTGACGCAGCAGCAACTCGCTGACCGAGTGCCCTGTTCCAAGAGCCTGATCGCCCAGGTCGAACGGGGGCACAAACCGGCCACGCAGGCCCTTATCACCGCTGTGGCGCGGACCCTGCGGATCGAGCTCGGTGAGCTGACCGGCCAGCCGTACCGTGACCCCGGCACGCGAGAGGACCGGATCCACGAGTGCGTCCCGCAGCTCCGACGAGCACTCCTGTCCTGGGACCTGCCCGACGAGGACGTCCCACCGCCGCCGACAGAGCAGCTCCGCGCGGACGTGCGGCGCGCGTCCGCACTGGGCAGGCAGGCCCGGTACATCCAGCTCGGGGAGATGCTTCCGGGCCTGCTGGAAGAGCTGACGCGAGCCGTTCACGCCAGCGAGGGAGCCCGACGTGACGAACTTTTCGGGCTGCTCTCCGAGGCGTACACCGGGGTGACGGCGATCGCCTACACGCTGGGCTACTTCGACCTGCGGGGCCTCGCCATGGATCGCGTGGCATGGGCGGCCCAGGCGTCACAGGACCCGCTGCGGGTCGCCCGCACGCAGTGGCAGCGTTCGACGCTGTTCCTGGCGACGGCCACCTACGACAAGGGGCTGATCCTCCTGGATCGGATACGGCGCGAGGTCGGCGAGGACCTCGGCCGGCTGACCGCCGCCGAACTGAGCGTGTACGGCGCGGCCCATCTCCGATCCGCGATCTTCGCTGCCCGTGCGGCTGACCGGCAGACCGCGTTCGACCACATCGAACACGCCCGCGAGGCCGCCCGCGTACTGGGCCAGGACGCGAACCACTACGGCCTGGAATTCGGCCCCTCCAACGTGATCATGCACGAGGTCGCAGCCGCAGTGGAGATGTACGACGGCGGCGAAGCAATCCGCCGCGCTCAGCACACAGCACTCTCTCCAGCGGTCGCACCTGTCCGGCTCGGCCACCACTACATCGACCTGGCGCGCGGCTGGCTCTACCACGGCAACCGCCAGAAGGCCCTGGAGACACTGCTCGCCGCCCGTCGGGCCGCCCCTCAACAGACCCGCAACCATCCGATGGTCCGCGAAACCGTCCGAATGCTCGTCAACCTCGAACGACGACGTCCCCGAAGCCTCAGCGGCTTCGCGAGCTGGCTCGGCCTACCGTAGCGAATTCGAGTTTCACGAACCTGTGATACTTCGCCGTCCCCCGCGACGGCCACGCTGTCCGCATGCACCGCGCAGCGATGACCCCGTCTTCTTACCGGCCGCCCGGCCCGTACGACGCCCCCCTCCACACCCTCCTCACCTCACAAAACGGGCCTGTTCAACCATGCGAGCGACCGGACGGGCCCTTGATCGGATGGAGGTCCAATCAATGACCGATGCTGAATCCACCACCATTCCCGGTTGGCGGCTGATCCTCAGTGACGCCGGACGACTGTGGGCCAGCCGGGAGAGGCCCTTCTGCGCCCTGGCGTTTCACGCCGGAGCCGAACGGACGGTCGACGCCGACAGCCTTGAGGCCCTGCGCGCCGAGACCGACCGACAGGAGGCCATCGCACGACAGGCGCGGCAGCGGGCCGCCGGGCAGGTGATCTCGTGATCCGGCGACGCCTTGCCCGCCCTCGCGGTCGTCACCGCGACGGCGTGCCCCCCGGTTCGGTCCCGCACTACACCTGGGACCACGAAGCCCGCACCGAGGCCGCGATACTGCAGATCACCTGGCCCGGCTGGGCCGTGCTGTACGGCACCGGCAGCCGTCTCTTCCACGCCATCGCCACCTGGCCCACCCCCGAACCGCTGCTGCTCTGCGACCGCACCATCGAGGGACTGAAAGCCCAGATGCGCGAGGCCGAGACGACCTCGCTCCTCCACCGCTGGGCCCTCACCTCCACCTCGGCCAGTATCGGCTACTTCTGATTCCCCGACCTGGGCCGCCGTGCCGCAAGCGACGTACCCCGCGAGCGCGAGGAAGCTCCCGTGCGGTGCGTGACGCGGGCGGGCTCAACCACCGCCCGGCCCGCCCGCGTCCCCAGGCAGGGGCGGTCTCGCCATGCTTGCTCACTCCGCACCCTCGACTTCGGGGTCGCCGGCGAGTATGCGTGCGGCCGCCACGTCGTTCTCGTCCCAGCCCCAGTGACCGTCGCGTTCCCCGGCCTGTTCGTCGATCCATCGGTTGTGGGCCTCCCACGCCGCCTGCTTGCTGGTTCCCAGGGCGGCACCGATCTGTGACCACGAGGCGCCGGCTCGGCGGGCGGAGCGCACGGAGAGCTGGCGTCCATAGCCCGCCTTCCGCGCGATCACCTCGCCCAGCGCGAGAAGCTCCAGCGCCTCGCCCCGGGTCAGGGGCTCCGCGTCGGGGTCGGGCGGTGTGAGCGCGGGGTCGTCCTCATCGGCCGGTGCGGCCAGGGCGTCACGGGTGCGTAGCGCGTCGTAGCGCGCGGCTGCGGTCAGCAGCGTGAACCGGCGTTCAAGCTCGTCAGGAGTGGACATGGTTCGAGTATTTCGTCAGGCTACCTTGACGTCAAGGTAGCCTGACATATCGGGCCCCCGCCCTGATCAGCTCCGGCGGGACGCGGTCAGCGTCAGCGTCAGCGTCGGCGTCGGCATCGGCATCGGCATCGGCATCGGCAGGACGGGAAAGCCCGGCCGTACCGCGGCCAACGTCACGGCGAGAGGCCCCCGGCGTCCCCGAAAGCGCGCCGGGCGGTCCGTACAGCACCCGTCGGCCGGACCCTGTCCCGGGCGTGCGGACGGCCTCCGATGAGCCGTCCTGGATCGTTGGTGCCGGTTACTGGTTGCCGGTGACCTTCAGGGGCCAGGAGACCAAGTCCACGAGCGTGTCGTTCGCCGTCCTGTACAGCTTCTCGTAGGGCACGGGAGCGGCTGGTCCGTCGCATTCTGCGATTGGAAGGGCACGGCGGGCCAGGATGCCTACGAGTCGCTGTTTGCCGAGATCAGTGTGCGAGTCGTCTGCTTCCCCTACGCCGCGGGCGTGTCGAGCACGCTTCTTCGCGAGAAGCTCCGCAGGCTTCCTACAGCCGCCTAGCACGGCGACCGGCAACGACACCATCTGAAATCTCACGTTCTGCGAGCGGCGCACGTCTACCAGCCAGGAGAAGGGAAACGCAGATGAGCACTCGACACATCGTGATCGAGACCCGCCTTGGACCGATCACGCTCGTTGCAAAGGGCGAGACGATTGCCGGCCTGTACTTCAGGCACCATGTCCGCCGGCCCTCGCAGGAGACGTTCGGCCCCGAGGTGGCCGGCTCCACGGACCCGCTGCTGAACGAAGCTGCCCGACAGCTGCGCCACTACCTGGCGGGTCGGCGCAGGCAGTTCGATCTTCCGCTCGCCGCCGAGGGTGACGCGTTCCAGCACGCCGTCTGGGACATCGTGAAGAGCATTCAGTGTGGTGACACGACCACCTACGGTCGTATCGCCGAGCAGGTCGGAGACCGCAGTCTCGCGCAACGGGTCGGACAGGCCGTGGGTGCGAACCCGCTGTGCGTCTTCGTGCCGTGCCACCGCGTCGTCGGCTCCAATGGTTCCCTCACCGGATACGCCGGCGGACTGGAACGCAAGCAGGCGCTACTGGAGCTTGAGGAGCCGCCTGCGGTCAGCGCTGGACGGTTGTTCTGACCGTAAACCTCACGTTTGTCACCGAAAGTATGTCGTCAATGGGATGGATATGAAACAACCGTTCGAGAACGTGGTCGCGCAGCACGGCGCAACCGTGCTGCGCGTCTGCCGGGTCGTCCTCGGCCCGCACGACGCGGACGACGCATGGTCGGAGACCTTCCTCTCCGCCCTGCGCGCCTATCCCGACCTGCCTGAGACGGCGAACGTGGAGGCATGGCTCGTGACGATCGCGCATCGCAAGGCGATCGACGTGCTGCGTGTCGCGAAAAGGAATCCCCTGCCCGTCGACGAGGTACCGGAAGCACCGACGGGGCGGGACATCCCGGACTCTGGGGACTCTGACCTGTGGGCCGCGGTGAAAGGGCTCCCGAGCAAACAACGCCAGGCTGTCGCCTACCGCTATGTGGCGGGGCTGGCATACGCCGAGATCGCGGAGATCCTCGGCGGCACCGTTGAGGCGGCCCGAAGAGCCGCCGCAGACGGGCTCAAGAATCTCAGGAAGAAATATCCGGGCGCGATCACAAAAGGAGCATCATCATGAACGACATTCGCCACGATGACGACATGACCGCCCTGCTGTCGACGCCTGTGGACGCCGGCACTCTCAGTCGGCTCCACCGCCGTCTGGAGCAGGCGGCAGAGCGAGCCAATCTCGTCGATGTCGCTTACACCACCATCGACTCACCTGTCGGCAAGTTGCTGCTCGCCGCCACCCCGGAAGGGCTGGTCCGCGTGGCGTACGCCCGCGAGGACCACGATCGAGTCCTGGAAGCCCTCGGCCAGAAGCTCAGCCCGCGCATCCTGCGCGCCCCGAAGCGGCTGGACGAAGTGGCTCGCGAGATCGACGAGTACTTCGCCAAGCACCGCCAGGTCTTCGACCTGAAACTGGACCTGTCCCTGTCTCGCGGATTCCGGCGCCTCGTGCAGACGCATCTGCCCGAGATCGGGTACGGCCAGACCCGCAGCTACCGAGACATGGCCGAGCTCGTCGGCAACCCCAAGGCCGTCCGAGCGGTGGGCACCGCCTGTGCGACCAACCCGCTGCCGATCGTCGTCCCGTGCCACCGTGTGCTGCGTACCGACGGCACGCTCGGCGGTTACATCGGCGGACTCGAAGCCAAGACCACGCTGCTGAATCTGGAGGCCGCGGCATGAACACCGCGAAGACGACCCGGAGGAAGACGGATCGGTGGTACAGCCGCGTCGAGTCCGGCGACTGGGAGGCGATCACCACAGAGGTCAACGAGTACGGCGGCGCACTGCTGCCGCAACTGCTGACCCCGGAGGAGACCGTGGAGATCAGGGAGCTGTACAAGCAGGACGGCCTGTTCCGCAGCACCGTCAACATGGGCCGGCACCGCTTCGGTGAGGGCCAGTACCGATACTTCAACGCGCCGTACCCGGAACCGATCGAGCGGCTCAAGCAGGCGCTGTACCCGCGGCTGCTTCCCATCGCCCGCGACTGGTGGACCAAGCTCGGCCGGCCCGCACCGTGGCCGGACTCGCTTGATGAGTGGCTTCAGATGTGCCACGACGCCGGCCAGACGAAGCCTTCGGCGATCCTGCTCCACTACGGCGAGAAGGATTGGAACGCTCTGCATCGCGACCTGTACGGCGACCTCGTGTTCCCGTTGCAGGTCGTGATCAACCTCAACGAGCCCGGCGTGGATCACACGGGTGGCGAGTTCCTGCTGCTGGAACAGCGCCCGCGCGCCCAGTCGCGGGGCACGGCCACGCTGCTGCCGCACGGTCACGGATACCTCTTCACCACCCGCGACCGCCCCGTCAAGTCCGCCCGCGGATGGTCCGCCGCGCCGGTTCGGCACGGCGTATCCGCCATCCGGTCCGGCGAACGTCACACCCTCGCTCTCGTCTTCCATGACGCCGCATGAGCGACGCAACGAAGACGTACACCCTTCTGGGGGCGGACGGCCGTCCCTATCGGTCTGCGGTCAAGGGGCTGTGGGGCGGCCATCGCGGCTCGAAGATCTACGGGCGACTCGATTGTCCCGCCGCGCTGCGCGCCATCGCTCGCGGCGGCTACGTGAAGCACCGGGTCTTCTTCGCTGACGAGGCCACGGCGGTCGCCGCCGGGTTCCGCCCCTGCGGAGCCTGCTGCAGGGACCGCCATCAGACGTGGAAGACCACCCGGGAGAACGGCGAACGATGGAAGCCCTGACCAGCCCCTTACTGAAGGCGTCAGCGAGTCATGACGCGGACCTGACGGCTACGGATGCCGAGGTCGCGACCGTCATCAGAATTGCTCGCGACCGCCGTGCCCGCAATATCGTGATCGGCTCCGGCCGCACCCCTCACGCCCTTGCGACCTCACGCCTGATCGAATCGGCCTGGGATCGCACAGGAGGCGGAACTCTCGATACGATCACCTGGCCCGAGACCGGGGCCTCCTGGCTGCGTCACGCGTCACGGTTCGCCGCCGCCGACCCCGACCTGTGGGTGATGGTCGGGCCGGCAACCGGCTGGGCACAGATGACCCGGCGGCTGCTGTGGTCGACTCCCTGGAGCCCCGCACGCACCCTCGCGACCACCGGAATCGGCGACCCGCGCACTCTCGCACTCGTCGGACTGACCAATCTGGACGGCCTGACCGGCGCAAACGCAGACGGTACCTCCTGGCTCGTTGCGCACGATTCCCTCGTGCACCTCACACACACGGAGGGCAAGCGATGACAGCACTGTTCACTCCGGAGATCCCCGAGCGTGACGGAGGAGAGGTCGCCCCGGGCGCCATCCTGGTCCCTGATTGGCTGACTCGGGAACAGCAGAAGTGGATCGTGGGTCAGTTCCGCGAGTGGGTGCAGGGCCCTGTCCCCATCCGCGCCGCGAAGGTCCGCGGACACGAGATGTCGGTGCGCACAGTATGTCTGGGCTGGCACTGGCAACCGTACAAGTACACGCGAGAGGCCACCGACGTGAACGGCGCCCGTGTCCTTCCGTTCCCCGACTGGATGATCCGCCTGGGACGGGATGCCCTCAAGGCCACTGGCCACGACGCAGCCGCGATCCGCTCCTATACGCCCGACACCGCGCTGGTGAACTACTACGACGCGGAGGCCCGGTTGGGAATGCACCAGGACAAGGACGAGATCTCCCGCGCCCCGGTCGTATCGCTGTCCATCGGCGATAGCTGCACGTTCCGATTCGGCAACACGGAAAGCCGCGGCAAACCCTATACCGACGTGCTGCTGGCCTCCGGCGACCTCTTCGTCTTCGGCGGACCCGCCCGACTGGCCTACCACGGTGTCACCAAGGTGCACGAGAGCACCGCCCCCGAGGGATGCGGACTCAGTCGCGGCCGGATCAACATCACGATGCGCATGACCGGGCTTGACGGGTGATCGAATGACACAGGATGCAAGCAGCACCACCGCCGACCCCGGCGTCGTCGTCGGGGACGACGGGCTCGCCCGGCCCGCATGGGCAGCCGCTGCCCCTCTGCTGCGCGACTACTACGACACAGAGTGGGGCATGCCGGTCACGGACGAACGCGGCGTCTATGAGCGCGTCAGTCTCGAAGGATTTCAGGCGGGACTGTCCTGGGCAACGATCCTCCGCAAGCGACCCGCATTCCGTGCGGCGTTCGACAACTTCCTCCCGGACGCGATCGCTGCGTACACCGAGACCGATGTCGAGCGGTTGATGGCCGACGTCGGCATCGTGCGCAACCGGCAGAAGATCCAGGCGACCATCACCAATGCCCGCGCCACCATCACGCTGCGTGAGGAGATGGGCCTGGCCGAGCTGGTGTGGTCCTTCCGACCCGAGAGCACGCCCTGCCCCCAGACCTTTGCAGAGATCCCCACGAAGTCCGCCGAGTCGGTCGCGTTGTCAAAGGAGCTGCGCCGACGCGGATTCGCCTTCGTCGGCCCGACCACCATGTACGCGCTCATGGAGGCGATCGGCATCGTCGACACCCATCTGCTCGGCTCGCATCGACGGGGCAGCTCTGGAATCTGGACATCGTGCCCCTCCTACACCTGATCCCGAACGGTCCCACCGACTTTGAGATCGCTCTACGGATGCTGGCTGCCCACGCGATCCCAGGAGCCGAAGAAGTCGACATCCCGGGCCGCACCTACACCCGGCTTCTGACCCACGCAGGAGGCCCTGCACGGGTGAAGATGACCTTCGCCGAGGATGGGGTCGTCGCGAACCTCCCTGACGAGGTGCCTGACCCCGACGGCATCGCGGTCGCGATTCGACGCTGGCTGGACCTCGACTCCGACACCGAGCGGATCGCCGATCACCTCACCACGGACCCGCTGATCCGGCCGCTGGTCGAGCGCCGGCCCGGCATCCGGCTCATTGGCTACCCCGATGAGTTCGAGGCGGTGGCCGCGACGGTCATCGGCCAGCAGGTCTCACTCGCCGCGGCCCGCACCTTCATGGGCAGGCTCGTGGCCGCCTATGGGACGCCGATAGCCGGTCTGCACGCTCTCCCGGCACCACGGGATCTCGCGGCGATTCCCGACGCGGAACTGCAGGCGGCCGTCGGCCTCACCGGCGCGCGGACCCGCACGCTTCGGGCCGTCGCCGAGAAGTGGGCGAACGGATTCACGCTCGCGCAACTCACTGTCGACGAGGCGCGTCGCGCCCTGCTTGCGCTCCCCGGCATCGGCCCTTGGACCGCGGACTACCTCACAGTGCGCGCGATGCAGCATCCAGACACCTTCGCTCCCGGCGACTTGGTCGCCCGCAGGGCGCTTGGAGCCGTCACCGTTGACCGGGCGCGGACCATCGCTACGGCGTGGGCACCGTGGCGCTCCTACGCGCTCATGCATCTGTGGGCGGACGTCGCCTACGGCGCGGCCAGGCCGGACTGACGCGATCCTGAAGCCAGGCCCCAATCTCACGTTCCTGTGCGACCCGGCGTCTTCCACGTGCCGGGAAGCAATCGCCCGGCATGGCTGACATCAGTCAGCTCAGCATGCCCGCGGCCGTCACGCGCCCGGCGGTCGCGGGCACCGCTGCTACAGATGGGCGTGCAGGGGACAATGCGAATGACCAGTCGGCAGGACAAGGAATACGACCTGACCGACTTCGACGCCGACAACTACTGGATCGAGACGCACCGCACGACCGCTGCCACGTACTACTTCCCGAGTCTCGCGGACAAGAGCGCCCGATCGGCTCAGCTCGGCATGGCGGTCGGAGACCTCCTCCAATCCGCCATGATCTGCGGTGGCATCGACGTGATGCCCTTCACGATCCGCGACAAGAGCCTCGTCGTCGTAGCGTGCAGAGGCTACGAGACCGTCGGCATCTCGATCATCGACCCAACCGGCGATGTCCCACGCGACGTCGTGACATGGATGAAGCCGACCCACGCGGCGTGGGTGGAGCAGGTGCTCAAGATCGAACTTCTGCGTAACGCCCGCGAGGCGAACATCGACCGAGTGATCGTCCGGGATGGCACGGCGACAGAGGCCATCTACACGGCCCTTGGCCTGCACCCCATCGAGGTGACCGCATGACCGAGGCATCACGGACGCCCACGCCCCCACCGGATTAGACCGGACGCGTCTGCACATCGAAGAGGAGATTCCTGTCGCAGCAGGCTTCGCCTCTTCAATCCGTGGTCGTTCAGCGGCCCGACTCGCGAATGCTCAGCACCGCGTTCGACACCCCGACGTGGACCAACCTGTAATGGCGCCACCGCGGGCTTACGACTGCCATGAAGTTCCATTCGCATGACGTGTGCAAAGCCGGAAGCAGTGCGCTCGGGACTCCCTCCGACAGGGCCGCTCGGTCGTTCCACTAGACACCCGGCCTTCGCCCGTGAATCTTCACCGCCAATCTCACGTATCGGCTTCGACCAGCGTCTTCGAAATGTCACCACGCCTGCTGGCGGACCGGTGGCGGCTACCGACAGAAAGGACAAACCCATGTCGCTCGAGAAGAACAAGGCCATTGTCGGCCGATGGTTTACGGAGTTCTGGGGCAACCCCTTCAACCCCGACATCATCGACGAGCTCGCCGCTCCGGACATCCGGTTCGAGTACTCGCTGCACAAGCCCATGCGCGGTCGCGACGAGGTGCGCGAGTTCGCGACCAATTTCCGCACCGCGTTCCCGGACCTCAACTTCTGGGGCACCGCGGACCTCATCGCCGAGGGCGACTACGTCGTCGGCCAGTGGGAGGGCGGCGGCACGCACACCGGGCCGATCATCTTCGATGACCTTCCCATCGGCTCCGCGCCGGCGGCGTCCGGCAAGACGCTCCGCTTCACCGGCACGACGGTGCTCAAGATCCAGGACGGTCTCATCGTCGAGGAGCTCGGGCTCGACGACGGTGTGAAGGTCCTTCAGCAGCTCGGAATCATCCCTACCGCCTGAGCTGAGCGCCCGCTCAAGCTGGTGCTCATCGAGGGCGAGGAGGGTCAGGACATCCGCATGGACCACCTCGGCGTCGAGGTCACCGACACCGCCCAGCGGCTCACCGAGGCCGGGCTGGCCACCTTCACCGAGAACGACACCTCCTGCTGCTATGCCCTGCAGGACAAGGTCTGGGTCCACGGCCCCGGCAACGAGCCCTGGGAGGTGTATGTGGTCAAGGCCGACGCCGACACGCTCGGCAAGTCGGCCAGCACATCGGCCACGGCCCAGGACGCGACTACCGCGCCGTGCGTGTGCGGTCAGGCCACGGAGCAGCCTGGCGGGCGGGATGTCCCCGCCCGCCGGGCGAGGTTGGCTGAGGGCTGGAACCTTTCCAGGCGGTCGCCCCGGTTGGCCGCGATCACGCGGACGAGGCGGACGGCTTGCCGCAGCCGGTGACCGTCGGGGATCTCGACGCCGGCCGCGATTTCGGCATAGCTGACCTCGCGCCCGTGGTTGCAGCGCAGCCAGATCATTACGTCGGCGACGTCGTTCTCGGCCTGCGTGAAGCCCATCGCGTCGCGCCGTGAGGTCCGCCGGGATGTCTGCCGGCTGCTCACGGCGGCCCGCCGTTCTCGTCCATGAACTTCGCCAGGGCGGCGTCGTCCAGGGCGGAGCCGGTGGCGATGGCCTCGGCGCGATCGGCGAGGAATACGAACGAGCGGCATTCCCGAAAGCCACGGGTCGATCATCTGCAAGTCCTAAGGCTTCGCCGCCGCCCTGGGCCGCGGACATCGCGGGCCGGCCGAACACCTCCAGCGGCATCGTGGCCGCCCACGGTGTCCTTGATTACCGAGCTTTCCTGTCCACGCAGGTTCCGGGCGGCTATGGTGCGTCGTACCCGATTTGATCTAGGTCGCAGGAGCGTGCGGTGGTGAACGGGAGGGAACCCGACTGGGCGTACGTGGCCAGATCCCTGGTCAAGGTCCTGGCCGTCACCGCGGCGCTGTTCCTGGCCTTCAGCGCGGTCGACCGGGTTCTGTGGGTGTTCATCGACTTCGACGACGAGCGGACGGCTCGGGTGTACGGCACGGCCGCCCGCGTCGCGAACCCGGACAAGCGCCTGTTCTACGGTTACAGCGATGGCGGGAGACTGCTGGAGACGACCTACACGCTGTGGGGGGAGCCGCGCCGGGCCGGTCCCGGCGAGGGAGAGACGAAGTACGAGATCGTGGAGAACCTGTTCGGCGCCGTCCGGGCCCCCTCCCTCGACGGGCCGTCCGGCAGTCTGGCCGACGCGATCGCTTTCGTGGAGGCGGATCCCGACGTCGCCAGGGAGCCGACGGAGGAGGCCCGGAAGACCATCGACGGGCTCCCCCAGACGCTCGACGCCGTCGCGGTCATGGAGTTCACGCACCCGATGACCACCGATCTGCTCGTCGCCTTCAACCGGAGGCACAAACTCTGCGGAGGGGGAGGCGTCTCCTATATCTATTCCCCGTCCTACTACGACGATTCCAGCGGCGACCCCCCGTTGAACGCGGTCGTCTGGAACCGCGGCATGACCAAGGAGCACAGCTGGGAGGAACTCAACTATCAGTGCGAGACCGAGCCCGAGGCGGCGCTGGCGGAGTTCCGCAGGTGGGTCGGACTGCTTGACGAAGGGGACGACCTCGACGAGTTCGGGTTGAGCCACGGTTGGCTCTCGGGGGCGGCCGAGGAGGGCGTCGTGTACGGGCTCGTCGTCGACCACTGGAAACTCGCCGACCTGCGCAGGCTCCTCGACGACCCGGAGGTGCAAACGGTTCACCTCGCCGACGTCGCCTTCGACCTCGGCTAGTTGTTCAGATCCGCGATGTTGGTCGGATCGAAGGGGCGGCCCCGGTCGGCTGCACCATCGTCCGCGTTGCGGCCGACTGGGGGTGCGAGGGCGGTGGTGGAGGGTCGTGGAGCTGTGGCGCACCCGGCGGTCACTATGAGCGCCAGGGCCGCGCAGGCCGTGGAGGTCAGCACGTTGCGTGGCATGGCTTGTCCTTTCTGCGGGCGCGGTGTGCGGGGGTGCAAGGCTCACCAGGCGGTTGGTGCTGGTGTTCAGCTCTCGCGGTAGAGCACCAGGTGCTCGTGGTAGAGAACGCCGTCACGAACATCACCGGTGGCGGTGAAGCCCAGGTCGTCGAGGTAGTCGATGTGGGTGCCGGTCACGGTGTAACGGCCGGTGTAGGCGCGCTTGCGGCCGTCGCGTTCCTCTTCGTAGCGGCCATCGGACAGGAGTTCCTGGCGAATACGGCCGTCGGCGGTGACCCACATGCCGATGTACGGGTGGGTGGCAGGCGTCGACCGGTCTCCGCTGGGAGCGGCGCACGCGAGCAACATGGCGAACAGTCCGAGGAGCTGAAGGGGGCTTTTGAACATGGGCTGGAATCCTTTGGAGCGGAGGCGGAGGGGTGAAGGGGCCGACCGGAGTGCCATTGGGATCGGCGATGCGGATCACGGCGATGTCGGCGCGCTCGCCGGGTGTGAGAGTCCCGGTCGCGCCGGTGGCGGTGAAATCGGCTCGGCCGGGCCGGCTCGCCGTCGTTCGGGTAGGCGCCGCAGGTCAGGCCGGTCCCGGGTGGCGGGCCTGCGCCGGTCATGATCGGGTGTGCCGGTACCCGGCGGCGGCCAGGACGCGGTCGCGCGAGGCGCGCACGTCCTCGCGCAGTCCGGCCAGGTCGATGTCGAGGACGGTACCGGCCCACTTGCGAACCTGGCCGGCGATGAGGACTGTGTCGATGTTGCGCGGGTCGGAGCCGAGCACGAGGGTGCCGATCGGGTCGTTGAGGGGCATGTTGTTGAGGTCCTCGGCGCGGATGACGAGCACGTCCGCCTGCTTGCCTGGGGTGAGAGAGCCGGTGATGTCACCGAGGCCGATGCTCCTGGCGCCCTGCAGGGTGGCGAAGTCGAGCACGTCGTGCACGCCGATCCGGGTGGGCGGCTCGCCGGTGCCGTAGGCGGCGTTGACGGCCCGCATGCGCTGGATGGCGTGCAGGGCGCGCATCTGCGTGAACATGTCGCTGGCCAGCGCGACTTCGACGTCGATGCTCAGGCTCGGCCGGATGCCGACGGCGAGCGCCTCGTCGACGGCCGGGACGGCACTCTCCAAGCCGATCTGGGCATCCGAGGTCGGAGCGAGGGAGACCGCGGCGCCAGTGTCGGCCATCGCCTGCCATGCCTGCGGGGTCAGGCCCGTGCAGTGGATGAGGGCGACGTCCGGTCCGAGCAGTCCTTGCTTGGCCCAGCCGAGGATGGCCTCGGAGGAGGGCAGGCCGAAGACGGCGTCGATGCTGACGCCGATACCGAGGTCACGGGCGGTGCGGGCGAGGCGTTCGCCGTAGGCGAGGTCGGGGCCGGCGATCTCGCCGGTGGCGAGTGTGGCCAGGCGCAGGGTGAGGAGCCCACTGCTGGAGGTGAAGTAAGTGTCCTGGAGCCGGGTCAGGTCGGCGGGCCATTGGCCGTCCCAGTCGCCGAAGTGCGGGCGCATCGAGGCGTGCACGCCCCGGATGCCGCTGTCGATCAGCGCCCGGATGGCGGCGTCGGAGTGGGCGGCGGTGCGGGAGTTGTGGGAGAAGTCCAGCATGGTGGTTATGCCGCTGTCGATGGCGGTCAGCGCGGCCAGCTTCGTTCCGATGTACATGTCCTGCGGCTGGTACGCCGGAGCGATCCCGGCCAGGGTGGAGGTGACGTACTCGCCGAGGTCGTTGACGTCGGGCATGATCCGGCGCAGTTGGGCCTCCCAGGCGTGCCGGTGGGTGTCGACGAAGCCGGGGGCCAGGACGGCGCCGGTGACGTCGATGATCAAGGCGTCCTCGGCCTGGAGGTCCGGGCCGACGGCGGCGATCCGGTCGCCTTCGATGAGCAGGTCGGCACGAGGCATGACGCCGAGGCCGGGGTCCATGGTGACGACGGCGGCTCCGGTGAGCAGGATGCGACGCCCGGGGTCGGCAGCGCGGCGGCGCAGTTCGTCCAAGATTGTGGTCATGGTGGGCTTCCTTCGAGAGCGTGGAGGGTGACGGCTCGTGCCGAGGGGGCGTGAGCCGAGAAGAGGGTGACGAGGCCGGTACGGCCGGCGCATCCGGTCGGTGTCAGTCGTGAGTCAGGTACCGCCACTTGGTCATGCGATGCCGCAGGTCCAAGGTGGTGGCGTTGCCGGCGAAGGTGCCGTTGCCGCGGTGGTGGAACTCGCCCGTTCCGCGCCTGCCGGGATCGATCCAGGCTCGCTCGCCCTTGAGGATCCACAGGTTGTGGTCGTCGACGAGCCGGTCGTCGGCGACGGTGCATTCGATGTTGGCGAAGCACTCGGTGACGAGCGGTGCCCGTACCACGGCGCCGGGTGCCGGGGTGAAGCCGAACCGCTGCCATTTGTCGACGTCGCGGCCGGAGACGTTGCCGACGTCGACCACGCGTTCGGCCAGGTCGATGGAAGGGATCGCGATGACGCACTCGCCGGTGGTGCGCAGCGCGTCGTAGCTGTGGTCCCAGGGGCCCAGAATGAGCCCGATGAGGGCGCCGTGGGCAACCGGCATGTTGAAACCGTTGGTCATCAGGTTGGCGCGCCGGCCGTCGAAGGTGGACACCATGATGACCGGTCCGGGTTCGATCAGCCGGTGCACGTGCTCCAGCGGATACTCCACGAAGTCGGGGTGGCCGGCGTCGACGGTGGTCATGGTCGGAGCCTTTCGTCGCACGGTGTGATGGCGGGTGTCGTGGTGTCGGGGGGGGGGGGGGGGGGCCGCCGGGGGGGGGGGCCCCCCCCCCGGGGGGGGGGGGGGGGGCGGGGGCCCGCGCGGGCAGACAGGCCCCGCCCCCCCGCTAACAAACCCAAACCACCAAACCCAACCTCTAGAAGATGACGGCCACAGCGAGGG
>NZ_JBEOWJ010000031.1:0-140482 GCF_040295965.1 Streptosporangium sp. NPDC002544
ACGACAGCGAGCTGGTCTGGCTTAAGGTAATCGGTCCCCAGAAGGTCGAGATGGTGGCAAGGAGGCTCACCACCGAACATCGAAGTGGGGCCAGAACTCGCTCTCCCGATCACTGATGAGAACGAGCACGACCAACGGGCTATGGAGGTAGGCGCCTGCGGCTCAATGCGGCCGGAGAAGCTTGAGCACCTACGAGGGCCGACTGTCCAGCGCCGACCGTCGTTGAGCGGGAAGGCGTACTGCCGATCTACCGGGGGCGCTGGACCATGCCCGTTGGATGGTCCGGTAGTCGATCACGGCGATGCCCTCCTGTTGGAGGAGTTCGTGAGCCTTCGGCGAGGTCAGGAACTCGTAGTCGGTTCGGCGTACGCGCCAGCCGCTGTCGATCGCCTGCGACTCCTCGCGGCCGACACTGGGATGCACCGCCCATTCGCTGAGCCCGGCCGGCAGGTCGCGTAGCAGATGGGCGTATCGGGCCGGCTTGCCCTCGATGCTGAGGGAAAAGCTGTCCAGGAACTCGTTGTCGGTGACCGGCAGGCCCCGCTGTCGCATCTTCTGACGTCCGGGTTCGAGCCAGACCCGCACCGCCAGACCGTACTCCGCGGCCAGCGCCACGGTCAGGTCGAGGATGTCGTCGCGCCCGCCGTCGGCCAGGCAGTGGAAGTCCAGATGCGTTGGTGTGAGCCCGGCGTCGGCCACGGCGTTGATCTGTGCGCGGAACTCAAGCTCTACCTCGTCGAGACGGGCCTGGGCGAGGAACTCGGAACGCCCCGCGGGTGTGGATATGAACAGTTCGCCCGAGTCGTCGAGCAGTGAGGGCACTTTCTCCTTCGCGGTCAGCGGCCCCCACCGGTAGTGGGCCGTGTCGCAGACCAGCGTGAGGTGGATCCCGAACGGGATCTCCGGCCGCCCGCGAAGCAGACGCATGGCGTGCGGCGCCGATGGACACGGCACCATCAGACTGCACGAACTGGCGATCCCCTGCTCGATCGAGTCGATCACCGCGACGTTGATCGCGTCGTACATCCCGAAGTCGTCGCAGTTGACGATGAGCACCCGGGCGTCAGGAGGGAAGCCCAGCAGTTCGCTCGACTGCACCAAGGGTGCGGCGGGCTCGACGGCATGTCCATCCATGCCCGAAGTGTGAACCGCCGGCAAGAGGTTACGCACGGGAATTAGTCGCATCCCTGATAGTGCCGTTCGGTGGCGTCGATGTAGTCGTGGAGGGCCTGGCGGGAGCGGATGAGCGTGTCGATGTGTCCGTCCAGCCCATGCAGGCGTGCTCGTAGGACGGCCAGGAGCTCGGGGCAGGATTCGAGGTCGGGGGCCGCGCCGGTGGCACAGGGCAGCATGAACCCGATTTCCTGGGTCGACAGTCCGGCTTCGAGCAGCCTCCTGATCTGAGTCACGGTCAGGACGGCATCGTTGGTGTACTCGCGGTAGCCGTTGGCGCCGCGGCCAGGCTCAAGCAAGCCCTGGGCCTCGTAGTAACGCAGCTGATGTGCGTGAACTCCGGTCCGCCGGCTCAGCTCCCCGATCAGCATGCTCACTCCTCCTTGACCTTCATATCGGTGTGAACGTTGAGGATTCCGCCATGACCACCAACGCACCTCGAAGGAGCGCATGATGCGGAATCGCGATGCCGGCCACACTCCCGTGACGGTCATAGGCCTGGGTCTGATGGGCCAGGCGCCGGCCCCGGAGCATTCCTGCGCGACGGGCATCCCACGACCGTGTGGAACGGCTACGCGGCGATGATCGAGCAGTTCCGCAAGCCCTCAAAGGTGCGACCATGACCAGCTGCCGGCCCGGTATCGCCGGGAATAGCCGGCATCCGATCACGACTTGGCAGGGGACATGACCGCCACATCATTCAACCCACGTACGCTGCTCGCGGAAAGTCGACTCGGTGTCCTCGCAACGATCAAGTCGGACGGCCGCCCCCAGCTTTCCCCCGTCATGCCCTTCTACGACCAGGAGGCCGATCTCATCTACGTCTCGATGACCGAGGGACGAGCCAAGACGACGAATCTACGTCGGGACTCACGAGCCACGCTGGAGGTCACCAGCCCCGACGGCTGGGCGTGGGCCACCGCCGAGGGCATGGCGACACTCACCGGGCCGGGGACCGACCCCCACGGTCCCGAGGTCGAGGCACTGGTGGACTACTACCGCATCGCCGCCGGGGAGCACCCGGACTGGGACGAGTATCGGTCGGTGATGGTGTCCGACCGTAGGGTGCTTATGGCAATGACGGTCGACCACGTGTACGGCGCCAAGCTCCGCTGACAGCGCTCCGCAGAAGCTTCGTATGTCCAGGTCCACACCGGCGACGGTGAGTAAGCCGTGCGCTGCTGCGGACACGATCACCGTGGTGCGCGCGCTGCCAGACGAGCCTCACCAGCGCGCGGCCCGGCGAACCTGCGAATTCTCCTGAACGGCCCCAAGCCCTCACCCGCCCTCGCTGCGCTTTTGACCTCCCCGCACCGCACGAGACCCGTACCGCTGAGCGGACCCACGCACACACTCGCCGCGTACGATGTCGCGCTCCCCAACCGTGACCAGATCCGGATGTTCGTACACCACTTCCCTGGCCGGGCTCTTACAACAGGGAACCGAGCTTGGGGTCGTACTCCCAGTGCCAGGGTTCGAAAGGACTGACATAGGCCCACTGGGGGTGGATCCAGCCGAACCTCTTGCCGTTGGCCTCCACCCAGTTGAACTCGGCCGAGCGGAAGCGCTCGACGCCCCCGCACAGGTCGACCGCGAGCCCCAGGCCGTGGTTGCTCCGTCCGGGAACCGCGGCGAAGCCGGGGCGGCGGTAGTAGACCGACTGCTGCTCGGCCAGGCTCCGGTAGCTGTCGGTCACGCACATGGGCTTGCCGAACCGCCGCTTGTACGCCTCGTTGAGGCTGATGAACGCGAGCGCGGCGTCACCGCGCAGCTGGTTGCCCGGTTGCTGGAGCGGGCAGAGGTACGCCTGCGGGATGAGCCCGTTGGGAAAGTCGCCCATCGAGGTCGCCCTGGTCGGGTCACACCCGGCCGCCGGCTGCCCATTCTTATTGATCTTGACGCCCAGCTTCACCAGCGCCTTGGTCAGGGACTGCACGATCTTCTGCGAGCGCGCCCTGAGCGTCTCGATCTCGGCGCCCATCTGCGCCTCCGCGAGGAGGTTGGTCGCCCGGAGCTCCTGCGCCTCGCCCGCCAGCCGCTCCCGCTCCAGCTGCAGGCGACTGCTGTCCTTGAGGATCAGGTCCTGCTCGGCAACGAGCTGGGTGACACCGGCCATGGCCCGCAGGGTGTTCGTGTTGGACTCGCCGGACAGGAAACCGGCCACGTCCCCGCCGAGGGGTTGCTGATAGAGGAGCCCGACCAGGTCCGAGAGCGGCTGCCGTACCTGCTCGAAAGCCCTCTCGGCCGCCTGCAGCTCCCTCAGCTTGGCGGTGAGCTTCTTTTCCGAGTCACGGATCTGGGTCCGCCGCTGCTCCAGCGCCTTGGTCGCGGCCTCAAGGTCCTTTGTCGCCTTCTCCGCCTCGCGACGCAGCTCTGTGAGATTCACCGGATCGGCGACGACAACGGCCTGAACCTCCGCCGGCGCCCGCTGCGCGACAGCGGCCCCCGGCAGGAGGGAAAGCATCGTCGCGACGACGGCGATCAGACCCGCTGATCGACGAGGTGGCACGTTCGACCCCTCCGTTTGCGAACTCGTGACCTGGGTCAGGCACGCACGCTACTACAGCTGGCCAACTACCCGGGCCAGACCTCCACAGCCGTTATGCGCCGAACACCCCTTTTTGCGACCAGACAAGTCAGACTTCTTGCCGCGCGTGCTCCTTACAGACCTCCCAGAGCCACGTCCCCCGCCACTCCACCGGGCAGCCGTCCCAGGGCTCCCGCCCCTCCCGGGGCTCAGGCTCCACAGGCGGCCGCAACGCGGCCCTCCGCGGCCCTCTGGGGCCTTTGGGGACCCTCACGGGTACGACCACATCCGCCTCGTCCACACTGTCCGGCTGGCCCGTTTGACCTGACCGCCCCAGTTGGTTCAGTTGACCGAGTTTGCCCGATTGACTTGATCGCCCCGGTTGGCCCGGTTGGTTCAGGTAGCCGGGTTGCCTCGGCTGGTTCAACCCACCCAGTTCGCCCGTCCCACCGAGCCTGCCACCCCCACTCGCCGAGCGGCCCACGTCCGATTTTGCGGCGACCGGCATCCACCCCCCGTACACCCGCTCCGGCCGCAAGGGCGGAGGCAGCAACCTCGGCCCGAACACCCCGCTCCGCACCGCCCCAACCGCGACCGGCACCACCGCCACCACGTCCCCCGCCGCCCCCTCGCCCAACAGCCCCACGCCCTCCCTTGCCACTCCCTCACCCAGCAACCCCGCCTCCTCCCTCGCCCCCCTCTTGCTCAGCAACCCCACGCCTTCCCTCGCCACCCCCCCGTCCAGCAACCCCGCCTCCTCCCTCGCCCCCCTCTTGCTCAGCAACCCCACGCCTTCCCTCGGCACTTCCTTGCTCAGCAACCCCACGTCTTCTCTCGGCACTTCCCCATCCAGCAGTCCAGCGTCCTCTCCCGGCACTCCCCCACTCAGCAGCCCCGCGCCCTTCTCCGGGACTCCCCCGTTCAGCCCCACGCCCTCCCCCGCCCGGAGCCCCAGGTCATCCCCAGCCCTCATCCAAGGCTCCGCACCGCCCTCAGCTCCCACCCGAGACGCCTCACCACCACTCCCTGGTCGGGACATCGCACCATTCCAGGCGCCTTCCCGGGATCCCTGCCGCCCCCCGCGCCCCTCGCCCCCCACCTTCCCCGACACCTCAGGCCCCGTACCGGCATCAGCCATCCGGATGGCCGCCTCGTAGCCCGTGAGCTCGGCCACCAGCAACCCCCCGGCCAGAAGCGCGGGCGCCAGCATCGCGCCACACAGCACCGCCGGCCGCAGCGCCCGGCGCCCACGGATACGCTTCCGTCTCCTGTCAATCACGGGGCGTGACGCTAACCCCGCCCAACCTCGCACACCCGCCCACTTGCCGCCCTTTTACTCCAGCTCAGCGAACCGATAACCCGAAGTCCGCCCCGAACACCCCCTCCAAGCGCGCAACCACTCGCCACTTTCGCTACTCTTACTAGGAGCCCCTGCCTCCGTAGCTCAGGGGATAGAGCACCGCTCTCCTAAAGCGGGTGTCGCATGTTCGAATCATGCCGGGGGCACCTAGTTGATCTTGTGATCTGCCGTCTGACCTGGGAGTTCTTCCCGGGTGCAGCTTGCATCCCTGTGCAGCCGTAGGCCGCCGAGGGTAGCCCTGAGTCGCCGTTCACGGAATATGCACGGGATGATCTTGTGGCCCCGTTTGCCGGGTTAGGCCTCGAAAGCAGAGCCTCGGACCCTGCGGGGCTCTCCACTAAGTCTGAACGCCTCCGAGGCCTTGCCGATCTGCCCATGGGCGACGCCATCCAACCCGCCGAGGCGCCCTGACAGAAGATTCACAGAGCTCCGCCCCCTGTACCCCAGGCCCCTCAGAGATGAGCCGGAAAGGTACCGGTGGGAGACAGTCCCCCGCCCACTTCGAAGGGGTGCGAGGCCAGCCGCCCAAGCTCAAGCCGCCGAATGCGGACAGGACAACAAGCGAGAAACGGAAGGTAACCGGAGCTACGCATACGCGCGGGACGGCACCAGATGTTCAGCTCAAATGGTCAATGGCGATGGCCAGGCTTTCTGCATTATGTGCCACAGAGGATGCGCCAGCACGCCGAAGGCGTGGACTCACTTCGCCATGACTTCTCCTTGCCCGCAGGGACAGAAATCACTCACTTGTGGTAGTCCTGTCATCCCCTCACGTTACAGTGATGGCGTGGCGTACAGCACGCACCGGGACCTCGGCCGGAAGATTGCTCAGCTCTTAGGCCCAACAATTGGTGCTCCGCGCATCGCGAAAGTGTTCAGAGAAACTGTGCAACCCGATCATGCCTGGCTTCTTCGAGCGCTGAGCCAGCCGTGGCGAGGGCACACTACTGACACTGATGCAGTCCTTTATTACCTCCTCCAACTTACAGTTAGTGCACAACTCGATATATGCACAATTAACTTAGATGGATCGGCCGGTCGAGACGATGATCAAGATGGCCACCAAGACACTCTCGATCGCACACTAACCGACCATGATTTGTCCGCCGTTGTAGACCCAAACCAGCACAACGCCGATTGCGATGGCGGTATAGTTGCCCACGCGAATATTACGGGGATTCGATTCCTGCTTCGACCTTACGACGAGAGCACATATCAGAATTTCCAACGCTCTTTCAACATGGTCCGCCAAGCACGACACAGGTTCCTCGTTACTGAGATTAAATCTCCAGAGTTAGGCCAGTTCGAAGGGCAGACCGGTCTCGTTGAAGAAGCCGGTAATGAGGTCGGGCCGGTACTGCATGCGTTTCAGCCGGGTCTTGATGATCGCGTTGAGGCGTCCAGGCCGGTGACTCTCAGGTTGCCCAGCCCGGTGCGGAGGTTGGCCCAGATGCCCTCGGCCGGGTTGAGTTCGGGCGCATAGGCGGGCAGCCGGTAGACCGTCAGCCAGTCCCGGGCAGCGATATATGACCGCATCGCCCGACTGATATGGGTGTTCAAGTTGTCCCATACCAGCACGATCGGCGCGCCGAGCTGCTGATGAGCGGCGTCCAGCAGGCCGGCATAATCGCGTTCGGCGAAGCTGCGGCGCTCACCCTTGTGGCCCCGATGCAGCCGGATCCGATAGATCAACCGGCTGCGCCGCCGGGGTTTGCAGCAGACCAGGCCGGCGATCGATACCCGGCCCGAGCCCTTGCCCGACACGGTCACCACCGGCGGGTGTCCCCGCCGCGACCAGGTCCGCGCCTTGGGCGGTCTCAGGATCTGGCCGGCTTCGTCCTGGAAGCAGATCCACGCGTCCTGAGCCGCCGCCGTCCTTTTATCCGCTGCCACTGCTCGGTCTTCCACCAGGTGATCACCACCTCGTCACGCTCGGTGGCCCGGTGCACGCTCATCTGCGGCGACCAGCCCATCCGGTGCAACAACAGCGACACCCCGCGCAGGCTGTAGCGGATACGAAACAGCCGGACGATCAACTCGGCGATGCGGGCCAGTGTCCAGCGCTGATCCTCACCCCAGCCGTGCGCGGCCGGTCCGGCCTTCAGTTCGGCCTCCAGTCGCTCGCGCTGTTCCTCGTTCAGCCGACACGGCCACCCGGCCGGTCCTTTGGAGGCCAGCGCCGCGGTTCCCCCGGCCTGCCAGGCGCGATACCAGCGGCTGGCCGACATCGGCGAGACCCGCAGCAACCGCGCCACCTCGGCCTGCGACGTCCCCTGCGCGTACATCTCCGCTGCCTGCAGCCGCACCGCCTCGCGTCGCGCTCGATCTTTGGCGGTCAATCCACCGCCTTCCGGATACCTCATAACTCCGGCATACCGAACACGAGGTCATCCAACGGTCATAAATCACCGTCGATGATCTAACTCCCGAGCTTCAACCTCAGTAGCTAGTTCGGTGAGCAGCCTCCGCAACTTGCCCGCCGTGTGTCGCGAGCCCAGGCCTTATCGGCCAATTTGGATGGCGGCTGGATGTGATCACTGAGAAGATTGGTCAACCTTTACCTTTCCGGAGGCTGGCGATGAAGGCGAACGAGACGACGCTCCGGAAGCTGATTAAGGGGGAGCAGCAGCTACTGATCCCGCTCTATCAGCGCCACTACGCGTGGGAACGCGAACAGCTCTTGCAGCTATGGGCGGACGTCATGGCGCAGGTCGACGTCCTGGCCGAGAACCAGAGCGAGGCGCCGAGCCACTTCCTTGGGTCGATCGTCCTCGCACCGGGGCCTGACTTGGCACCTGGCTGGGATCAGTGGATCGTCGTGGACGGCCAGCAGCGACTGACAACCTTGATGCTTGCCTTGTGTGCAATCCGTGATCACATTGCAGCTGAAGACCCCGACTACCGTGCACGGATCGACAATCTCCACCTGCTCAACACCTTCGAGAAGGGCGAACGTCGCTACCGCCTGCTGCCCACCCAAGTGGACCGGGCGGCGTTCAAGGCCTGCGTCGACGGTGAGCTGGACGGCCTGGCCGACAGCCAGATCGGCAATGCCTACCAGTTCTTCAAGACCATGCTGGTCAAGTTCGACGATCCCGCAGATCCACACGACATCCAGCGCGTGGCCACCGTGCTGCTCGACAGGCTCAACCTGGTGCAAATCCTCGTCGAGAAGGACGACAACGCCTTCCGGATCTTCGAGTCGATCAACAACACCGGCATGAGGCTCAGCCAGGTCGACTTGATCCGCAACTACGTCTTCATGTGCCTGCCAACGACCGGACAGCACGTCTACGACGCGTTCTGGCGCCCTATCCATAAGCGTCTCGACGCCAAGTCCATGGACCAGCTCATGTACCTGGTGCTGGTGCTCCGCCAAGGCGACGAAGCACAGTTCAACGCGACCTACCGCGGCCATCAGCGGCTGCTGTCGGCCATGGCCGGTGACGAGAGCAAGGTCGAAGCGTACGTGCGCGAACTCTCGCGGCGGGCCCGTCACCTGGAACGCATTCTGAACCCGAGCATGGAGTCGCCGATCGATGACCGGTTGAGGTTCCTGAACGCCTGGCAGGCGAGTACGGCCTACGCACTAGTGATGCGTCTTCTGGAGTTCCTCGAAGACGACCACGCGACCGAGGACGAAGTCGCCGAGGCGCTCCTGTATGTCGAGAGCTTCCTCGTCCGCCGATTGATCGCGGGAGTAACGACCGGGAATCTGAACCGCATCTTCCAGCGCCTCACGATCCAACTATCGCCGGACGAGCCGGTTGCCCAGGCTGTACGCGAGGCGCTGTCGCCGGCGCGACTCTACTGGCCATCAGACGCGCAGCTTCGCGAGGAGATCCGCAACCGAGCGTTCTACTGGCAAGGCCGAGCCGCCCAGCAGAAGCTGGTGCTGCGGCGCCTCGAGGAGGTCCTCAAGAGCAAGGAAGCCGTGGACCTCTCCGACAAGAAGATCACTATCGAACACGTCCTGCCACAGACGCTCACCCCGGAGTGGCTGACCGAGCTGAGCGAGGCCGAGGATCCGGACCTCATGCACAAACAGCTGGTTCACACCCTGGGCAACCTCACCCTTAGCGGCTACAACTCCGAGCTCGGCAACATCCCCTTCATGAAGAAGCGGGAGCTGCTTGGGCACAGCGGCATTGCGATGAACCAGGAGATCGCCATTCTGGAGCACTGGGGCAAGGCCGAGATATTGGAACGGGCGAACCGACTGGCGGACCGAGCCATCCAGACCTGGCCCGGCCCTATAGAGGCCGACCGCGGTCCAGCGACTTCGCGCGACTGGACGCTGCTCTACAACGCACTGGCCGCCTTGCCACCCTCGACGTGGACGTCATACTCCGCTCTCGCCGAGCTGATCGGCTCCCACCCGGTGCCGGTAGGCGTCCACCTCGCCACTGTCACGGCGCTCAACGCTCACCGCGTGCTCACCAAGTCCGGACAAATCTCGCCGGGATTTCGCTGGCTCGATCCGAATGACACGCGTGACGTTCGTGATGTCCTCCTTGCCGAAGGGATCAAGTTTGACGAGGCCGGGCGAGCCAATCCCGATCAGGCCGTCAGCGCACGCGAGCTGGCAGAGCTCTTGGGCCTGCCGGGCGCGGCGGACCTCGCTGAAACCGAACTGGATAACACCGGGGACGACCCTGGAAGCCTTGATGAGCGTGAAGTCCGCTTCTTGACCCAGCTCAACGAGCAGAGCGGCCCTCAAGCGGCCGGTGCCGTACAGAAAGTTCTCGACCACTGGCGGGCCGCTGGCCATGAGATTCAATACGGCTCGGCCGCTGCCGCCTCATGCGCGCCCTATATCAAAGTGGATGGCAAGCCGATCGCTCCCATCCGCTTCTACACGAAGGTCGTCGAGGTGCCGTTCGGCACGTTGAAAAAGCGCCCGCCCTTCGATGCCCTGGTCTTGCGAGACGAACTACGACAGCGGCTGAACGGCGCCCCTGGCCTGGACATCCCCGTGGCCAAGCTGGAGCTGTATCCGTCCTTCAAGATCACCCAACTCGTTAACGAATCGGTCTACGACGTCGTCGTTGCTGCACTTGACTGGTTCGCTGTCCAAGTCCACTGAGGGCAGGGAAGCGTCGGCCGGTGGTGTGGACGCGCAGCCGGAAATCCACAGCGTCGAGCGCCGCCACCGTCCGCCTGAACCTGCGCGCACACCTTGAAATGAGGCGCGGGCACAAGGTTCGTGAACGGCTGCGCAGCGGCAGCCTCCAACTCCCTCGACCAGCACCTCGGACAAGACGACCGACCGATTGCTGGGTGAGCCTTTCAATCTCCAAGGCTCACTGATCAGGTGCTATTGGAGGTGAAGCTCCAACGTCGGCGGCAGTCGCCGGATTGAATCCGGCCCGCCGTGGATCGTCGCAGCGGACAGGCACGAAGACGTGTGGACGCTCACAGAATTCCCTCATCATGAACCGAAGTGGTCGAGAACCATCAGACCGGCGCACTCAGCGTGCACCCGCCTCACCGCATCGACGTCAGATATGTCACCTACCCAGGGCCGATGGACGACAGGTACTCCGCGCGGTTAGATCACCCTGGCGGGCTCTCGGCCGAGTCTTTCGTCGGAAACCAGACCTTGCTATCGTGATCATGATTCTTTTCGTGGCGGACTCGGGGGTGGCCGTCGGTAAGGGAGGCTGCCCTGTCTTGTGAGTGGTGCCTGGACAAGAACAATCACCAGGGCTGGTATGGCGAGTGCTTCATTCAGGTTCTCGCGGCCGCCGCCGGGCTCCAGGCCAGCGTCCTCACCCCTGACTGCACCGGCGTTGACTTCGACATCTCCGCACCCGTTGAGATCCGCGGTGACTTTCCGGCCATGCGTGTCCAGGTCAAGACCTGGACCACCCCCAAGGGTGATGACAACGACTGGATTTATCCGCGACTGACGGAGAAGAGGTTCAACGCTCTCGCAGGCGGAGCGCGCCGAATCCCTCGCTTCCTCTTCCTTGTGATCGTGCCGGATAAAGTGGCCGAATACGCCAAGGGCGACGAGGACGGCCTCCTGCTCAGTCACGCCGCCTACTGGCATTCGCTGGCAGACCACGACAGGATCGACAGTCCACGCTGCAAGGGCACGGTGACAGTCCGGGTTCCAAAGAAGAACCTCCTCACCGTCAACACCCTGAGAACGTTGCTGGATCCGGCGCTGGAGGAGGTGGCCCCGTGAACGAGCCAGCCGTCGACCCGGCCGGCCTCGCCGGATATCTCGCCAGCAGGGGGTGGCGGAACGAGGGGATGTGGCGCGGCGCGGAAATCTGGGAGGGCACCAACACGCGGCTTCTCGTTCCTCCACAGCGCGAGTACCCCGATGACGATGAACTACTCAATGAGGCCGTAGCCAAGCTCGCTGCTCTGGAAGACAGGCCAGAGGAGGAGATCCGGCTCGACATCGCCGAACCGATGGTCGACACCATCGACATTCGCACCCAACCCGATGCCCCCTCGGGAACCATTCCTCTCCTATCCGGAGTCCGGGCGGTCGACAGCATCTGCGAACTCCTCGACACCTCCGCTCGGACGGTCGAAGAAGGAACTCAGCTGATCTTCATGGGGCGACGCAGCAGCAGCGTGCAAGACTTCCTCGGAAGCGTACGCCTTGGCACAAGCAAGCCCGGGAGTTATATCTTCACCGCGCGCGTACCATTAGTGGCTAGGGCGGTACAAGCTTCCCTGTTTGACGAGGAGGAGACGGACCCCTTCGGAAGACAGGTGCTCGGCACGCTCGAGCGTGCTCTTCGAGCCTCCCACACAGCGTGTACCCAAGTCATCCGGGGAACAGCCTCGTTCGACATCATCGAAGACTACGTCGAGCAAGGTGTCTCGGCTGACCTTTGTGAGGCTGTCAGCGGACTGGCCGGCCATGGAGTCGACCGCCCGTTTTCCATCTCATTTGGCTGGGCACGAGGGCTCAGTGCTCCCGCCGGCGAGAGCATCGCGTTCAGCGCGACCATGGCCAGCGTCCTCAGTCAAGCGGCCAAGCAACTCCGAGATCTTTCCCGCATCGGCAACACCACCATCACCGGCGTCATCGAGGATCTACACGACGATGGCATCGAACCTCCGCGCATTAAGATCCGCGGTGAACTGCAGTCGTCCTCCGCCGAGGCGGTGGCCCGAGCGATCTGGGTTGTGGTGAGCCGCGGAGAGTACGAAAGGGCAGGAACCCTTCACTATCAGCGCGCTTACCTACGCGTCAGCGGCAGATTGTCCACGACAGGCAAACGACTGGAGATGCGTCCCGACTCGACGGGGCTGGAGATCATCGGCTGACGGGCAGGAAGGGGCTGGGCTCATCGGTCCAAGTAACCATGAGCTCTTCACGTGCCCGAGTGCAGGCGACGAAGACAACACAGCGCTCACGCTGTAGGTCGAGAGCATGGGCGACCTTGTCCACAGCCTCGGCGGTGACGGCTGAAGGCGCGGGGACGGCGTTTTCGCTGACGCCTGTCACGACCATGCATCGAAACTCCAGACCCTTCATTCGGTGCATGGTCCCAACCAGCACTTTTCCGTCATGGGGTCCTGGCTGCGCCAGGTCGACGGCGGGGATTCCGTGCTCAGCCAGTGCCTGCACTGTCTCCCTGATGGGGGCTCGGGAGCGCATGGCGATACCGATCTGTCCTGGTTCCACGCCCTGATCCACCCACTCTCGGACCTTCCTCGCCACGAACGACAGCTCGTCTGACCGAGACCGGAGTCCTTCCAGATGAGGCCAGCTACCGTGGACGTCCGAGCGGCAGCCGGTCAACGACTCGAGATCGTCGTTCATGTCGTCGATCGCCTCACCTCGGAGCAGCCCCACGCTCCACGCCAGGATCTCGGCCGTGGTCCGATAATTGATCTTCAAGCGTGTTGACCGCCCCGTGACGTCGATGCCGACCTGCCGAAGGGAGACGCGGTTGTCGTAGATGCGCTGGTGGGTGTCTCCAGCGATGAACAGATCATCCGGTCCGGATGGGGCGGCCGCGCGCAGGAACCGCCACTGCCAAGGGCTGAGGTCCTGCGCCTCATCTACGATCACGTGCTCGTACGGCTTGCGCTCGGCTCCGTCCAGCAGCCGAGTCGCCTCGATGCAGATCGTCTCGTACGTCCACACGCCGTCCGTACGTAGCCCAGACGTGAACGTCTCTATCGCCTCCCAGACGGGCTCCCTCGCAGCGGAACCGAGCCGAGCACCCCGCCCCTTTCTCCTCGCGCCCTGATACTCCAGCAGCGACGTGATCCCCTGAGCCAGAACGACCTGTCGCCACTCGGCGGCAAGAAATGACGGCTCGTGTACGGAGCTGACCTTCGCCCATCGGCCCAGCTCTTGTGCATCGCTCAGGACAGTCAGGCGCCCATGCTCGCGGGACACGATCTGATAGGCGATCTGGTCGATATGACGGACGTCGATGCGTCGGAGCAGGTCTGGCTCGTTCACCAGCAGCCGCACCCCGTCGTCCAGCGATGCGGCGAGCGTCTTGGTGAAGGTGGTCAGCAGCACCGATCCGTCACCGTGAGTGCGACGAGCCAGATGACGCGCCCGATGCAAAGCCGCGACGGTCTTGCCGGTTCCCGGCCCTCCGGTGACCCGGGCGGGTCCGCTGTAGCGAGCGTGCGCGACGCGCAGCTGGCTCGGGTGCAGATACACCCGCCACAGAGCGAACGGCTGGCCGAAGACGTCCATCAGCTCGTCGGGACCGGTAACCAGAACCAGTCGGCGGCTCGTCCGTTCGGTGGCCGCAAGCAGATCATCGGTATTGACCGGAGCTGCCTGCGCGACCTCGTTCCAGACCTCCTCGGGGCTCATGCCCATGGCGAGGCCGATGAGCACGTCGTACTGAGCCTCACCCAACTGGCGGCGGGCCGTCTCCAGCTCGATCTGCTCCGTTACGGACCGGGCGAAGGCCAAGGTCTGCTCGTCGATACCCAGTGTCTGCAACTCCTTGTCGCTGACATGGTTGAACAGTCCTACGGTCATACCCGATGCGGTGTTCCTGGCCGTGGCCTCCTCGACGCCCACGACATCGATGACCTCGATGACCCCGGAAACTCTGTTGACCGAGACCTTGTGGCGCTCGGCCCACTTGTAGGCGGCGTCATGCTCGTCGACCTTGAGGAGGAGGTAGAGGTCGCCCTCGTCAGGGGCCAGGACGATGCCTCGGTACCCCTGGTCGATCCGGATCGACCGAAAGCGGTTGTCCTTCGCTCGGTGAATCTTCTCCAAATTGATTCCCGATCCGCCAGCCTGGAACTTGCTGAAGACCTCCTGGACCCGCTCCTGAACAGTCGGGTTCAGCTTGCCGAACTCCCACAGGAACCCGCTGTCGATCGCCAGCCGTGCCACGGATCCTCCTCGCCGGATCAGAACTCAGTTACGACCATGCTTACTTGCGTAAGGATCGCCTCCGGTGCCGAGGCGAGGTCGAGCGCGTGGCAGACGATCTCGATGCCCGCATGCCGTACGACGTGTGTGGCGGCTGATGAGTTCCCCTTGGCATAGATCAGATGTCCGCGCGGCAGGTGAAGCGCCGTGCAGTAGGCCAGCATCTGATACAGGTCCGCGTCCGGATATCCGGCGGGTTTCTCCTGCTTGTACTTGGCATCGACGACGGCACGTGGCATGCCGTCCAACTCCCACACCAGGTCGGGCTTCATCCGGATGGCGAAGGCTTCGTCCAGGTGGCAGGGATACTGCGGGTAGGCGGCACCGCCGAAGCGGGTGTGGAGCTCCTCCGAGACGGCCACGGTCACGAAGTCCTCGAAGATCTTCGGCAGGTCGAAGAGGAACCCGTTGGCGACCGTAGAGCCGGGGGCGTACTCCGGCGACGTCGCTCGCCACACGATCTCCGCCAGTCGCAGGGCGGTGTGATAGCGCGTGTTTAGCCGCGTCGGTTGCCAACGAGGCAATGCCGCCCCACGGACCAGGCTGGTTACCTCGGCCAACCGCTGCCGCAACGCGATCAGGCGCCTGCGTGACTCGCCGGTGATCCGAGGAACGGTGAGCAGGCGCGTGACGGCGGCGAGCAGGATCTGGTTCTCCGGGATGTCCACGGTGAAGTCGTCATGCCGGATCTCCATCGGAATGACTCGTCCATGGTGCCGACGCAGCTGATCACCTTCCCGCAGGCGACCGCGCAGCACATACGAGGATTCCTCACGGGTGCGATAACCCTGGAGCAGTCCCTGGCTCAGAGCACGCTCCACTTGCCGCCAAAGGGCTTGTGCGACAGCGGGGATCAGCCCGTCCCGGACGTCCAGACGAACGCTCTCCTCCCGCCAGCCTTTGGGATTCGCCGCGTAGCCGACCAGGAACAGGAGCCGATCGATCGGCAGCTTGGGCGTCACCCACACCTCGATGTCGCCGACGATCGCGACGCCTACCTGACCGCGCGGCGTGACCTCCCACACGCCCGTCTCGTACGGCGAGGGCCGGGCATACACCACGCCCGACTCGTCAAGGCGCCGTCCTTGCTCGGGCGTGAGCAGGGCTCGTGCCTGCCCTGTCTCCGCGACCTGAATGCGGGTCATTCCGGTACGGCAAGTGTCCGGCGAAGCGACGACATCCTGTAGCGGTCGAGGACGCTGGGCGGGCTGCCGTAGTGATGCTCGGCGAGAAGCGGCAGGATGGCCGTCTCCCAAACCTCCTCAAGCCCATTCGCGCGCCGATAGATCCCGGGCTTCATCAGGCAGGAAGGGCCGATGGCCAGGTCATGGTCCTCGATGCGACCGTTCAGCGCGTCGAGCACCTCTGGGGCGTCGAGATTGTGTACGGCAAGCTCGTCGTCCTTGCGCAGCCGAGCCAGCCAGCGTCCCAGCAGACCCTTGATCGGAGTGAGCCCGGGGTGAAGCTCGACAAAGCGGAACCGGCGCCGCATCGCCGCATCCACCAGGGCGATGGACCGGTCGGTGGTGTTCATCGTGCCCACGACGAACACGTTCGGCGGAAGCGTGAAATCGGACTCCGCCGAGTAGAGCAGGCCGATGGCGTCGTCGCGGTATTCGAGCAGGAAGTACAGCTCGCCGAAGACCTTGGCCAGGTTGGCTCGGTTGATCTCGTCGATGATGAGGATGTAGGGGTCGGACGGGTGCTGCCGGGCTGCTTCCACCAGCTGCCGGAAAGGGCCGGGGCGGAGCTCGAAGGCCAGTTGTCCGTCCAGTCTTTGCACCGGGCGAAAGCCCTCGAAGAAGTCTTCATAGGTATAGGAAGGGTGGAACTGGACGAGTTTGACCGCGCTCGGCTCCGCGAGTGCCCCGGCGAGCTTGCGGGCGATGAAAGTCTTCCCCGTCCCGGGCGGGCCGTACAGGATGAGTTGCTTGTTTTCCCAGAGCAGGTCGGCCAGACGCTGCAGTTCGTCACGATCGACGAGGATGTCGTCGGCGAGATCCTCGCTGACCTCCGGAAAGGCCAGCTCGCGTACCGGCTCCACCGGCTCATCGAGCGCTATGTCCAGGGCCGCAAGCAGTTCCTCGATCGCGGCGAGGTTCTCGGTCAGCTCCACCACGTCGGACTGGCTGTGGAGCTTGGCCGGCAGAGGCTGCGGGAGGTTGGCGAAGGGCACCGGCCGGGTCGCATTCAGCCACTCCACCTCGCGGCGCAGATTGGACCGCTTGTCGGAAGAGGAGGTGTAAACGGCCTCGCCGGCTATCCGGCCGACGTAGGTCTTGCCCTGGGTGGTGGTGAGAACGTAGTCACCCAGCCGCATCCGGATGCAGAAAGCGTCGAACTCCGCAAGCTTGGCTTCGCGGGCCGCGTATGACTTGTGCTGGTAGTTCTCCTCCACGATGGCCTTGAGCTGGTCGCGCTCGATCGGGATGGCGATCTCCGGCAGGCTGGAGGCGGCCAGCGACACCGATTCCTTGTGCAGCCAGACCGGCACCAGGTCCCGCCCGTCCACGGACGACCCCCGCACCAGCCACGCCCGCCGGATCGGGGATTCGGGGGCGAGCTCGGCCAGCATCTCGCGGAACTCGTCAGTGGTGAGGCGCTGTGCGGAGTTAGCGCGACCGGCCGAATCGAACTCCAGGCCTTCGCGCTCGAGCACCTCACGGGGATCGTCGGTACGCTCTGGATCGGACCACTTGAAGTCATCGGAGATGCGGCCGTCGTTGAGCAGCACGCGGTGTGCCGCGGCGGGTTGCTGCTCACTGAGGAACCCCCACACCGAGTTCCAGGCCGTGCCGTTCAGCGCGGCGAGATCGACGTGGCTGGTCCATGAACCCGCCTCCAGGCGAGCGAGAGCCTCGGCGATCGGCGCCCACTTCGGATCCGCGTACTTCTTCCCACTCTGGTGCTTGGCGCGATACAGCTTCGTCACTTGGCGATACAGCTCGGCTCCCGGGTGGTCCTCCAACGCCTGAAGCCCTGCTTCGGTGATCGACCAGCCGCCCCGCCGGGTCACCCACCCGAGCGCCGCCGCCTCCATGACGCGCCATCCGAGCTGCTTGCGCCACCGCGGCTCGCCGCTCGGGTAAGCCGTGAGGTATTCGGGAGCGATCTCCACCCGCCGCTCGACCTCATCGAACGTCTCCCGGCGCGTGATCGGGCCGTCCGCGTCGCGCAGCACCTCCAGGGTGGTCCGCAGCAACGGCCCGACGTGATCGGCGAAGGCCACGGTGGTCTCCTATTCGGTTGTCGGCCGGGCGGGGTGGCGGGGGCCCATGCCGGGTAGGGGGTCGAGGACTGTCCTGTACGGCTGCCGCGAGGTGATCGCATCGGCCATAGAGTCGTAGATCTCCAGGATCGCCTTCTTGGTACGGGAGAAGAGGTCCGGGTTGACGTTCCTGAAGGCCCGGAAGGTGTCCATGATGTAGTCGACGTCGTCGCGAGCGACGCCGTACAGGTGGAAGTAGGCGGCGTCCAGCTCGGCCCGGAGCCAGAAGCGCCGTTCGTCGTCCCAGCGGTACGGCGGGCCCTCGTCGAAGTGATCGCGGGCGAACGGCTCCATGGCGTAGGAGGTGTAGGTCAGCTCCAGGACCCTGGCGCGCACCCACCGGTCGAGACGCACGCCGCTGTCCCAGGGGGAGTCCTGCTCATACGTCGAAGGCGGCAGCACGGGAAGCTGGCGGACGATCATGTAGGACATGGACGTTCCAGAGATCTTCTGGCGTGCGCAGAAGTCAAGTGCGAATGAGGACAGGTTGGCCTGGAGCAGCGCTCCATCACGTTGTGGGAGCGCCAACAGGAACTTGTGTCCGACACCGGCAACCGGCAATGCGCCGAAGATCATAGTCCGGGTGTCGGAGCTGCGGCAGACGTCACGCCAGCCGAGCAACCACCCCCGGTCCCACCCCAGGACACGCCGGTTGCCACGCGAGCCCTCGGCAGGCCGGAGCCGCGCGGTGACCTCCTTCTCTAGCACCCAGTACTGCGGGAGCACAGCAAAATCCGGGTCAGCCTTTTGGGCCTCCGATGTGCGTGGAAGGATATAGTCCACTCGATCCTGGGCACGCTCTCGATAATCAGCAAATCGATCGTCGAAGTGCCAAAGCATTTTGCCTTCCAGTAGCGGCATTAGACGCTCACCGTCGCGTACTAGGGCATTGCCTTCGAACTCCCAGCCTTCGTCCAGCATGCCCTGGAGTGTCTCCCCCTCAGCCGCAGTTGGCCGGAAGAGTCCGGAGTCGTTTGCCATGTCAAGCATGCGGAGGAACGACAGCCCCCATGGGTTGGTTCCTTCGCCACCGGTGGCAGGAATCCGCCAGAGTAGAGGCACTCTACGGTAGATATCGAGAGTGATGCGTGCGTCGTCGGGAGTCTTGAAGGTCGGACAGCTCCCAGTGTTGGGATTGACGAGGCTGATGTCCACAGGAGAAAGCGAATACACCACACCAGGGTGTTTGATCTCGTTCGGCAAGCCGAGATCAAAGGCAAATTCAGCCTTTTCAACTCCTCCATGTGAGCCAGTAAACCCAAGCAAACAGAACCGAACGTCACCATGGCCAACGTCCTTGAATAGGCCCCGATTGTTGCGGAAGCCATAGACATGGATAAGTCGGTTCTGCTCCACCAAGTCGTTGAAGAAGAACTGCGTGGTGGCGTCGGTGGCGATGCCGGTGGGGAGGACCATGCCGACCCGACCCTGTGGAGCGACCATCAGTCGGCCGGTCTCGGCAAACACCGCGTACGTGTTGATGTCGCCCCGGCCGGTCAGCGGATAACGGCCCGACTCTCGCAGCAGCAACGTCGTCCCGTCGGCCTGCCGCAGCTCCCTCGTGAACTCGAAGTAGAGAGCCCGATCCGCCTCCTCCTCGCTGTCCTTGAGCGCGGCGATGGCCTTCTTCCGGGCAGCAGCGTTCTTGGCTTTGGCGATGTCCTCGTTGCGTGAGGCGAAGAACTCCTTCTCCTGGATCTTCACCCGCTCCCACGGCGGGTTGCCGATCACACAGGTGAAGCCGCCGTCCCACCCGGTCTGCCGGTCCACGACCCCCTCGTCGTCGGGCACCCGGAACAGGTGCGGGAACTCCACATGCCAGTGGAAGAAGCGATACTCCCGCCCCAGCTCCTCGACCCGAGCGGCGACGCGCCGCTGAGCCGGGTCGAAGTCCGCGCCGCCGATCCAGCCCAGCGCCGATTGCGTGATCGCCGAGAGTCGGGTCTCCGGGGTCAGCTCCTGCACGAACGCGGCGCACCACGCGTCCGCGATCCGCTTCGCCGACCGTCGCTCGGCGTCGATCAGGCGCAGCCTGCGTCGCTGCACCGCCGCTCCGGCCAGGTCATCGGGAAGCGCGGTGACGATCTGCCTCGTACCGGTTCCCAGCCGGGTGTTCGACCGGTTGTCGTCCGCCACGTCGAACAGGCTGTCCTGCACGAGGCGGTGGGAGTGATGGTCGGCCTGGGTCGCGCCCTCCTTGGCTACCGCCGCCGCGATCTTCTTGTCGTCGCCCTCGATCGGTTTGAACGCCGCGCCTGGAATGCCCCGCTCGATCAGCGCCGGGGTGGTGCCGAGCAGGGCGTTGCCGACCCGGATGTTGGTGTCGAGGAAAGGCAACGGCTTGCCCGGCTCGATCGACTCCAGCCAGAGCGAGATCCGCGCCAGCTCGACCGCCATTTCGTTGAGGTCCACGCCGTAGATGCACCGGGAGACGACTTCCCGCATCGCCCGCCGTACCAGCTCGGGGGAAGGCTCGTCCTCCCCAGAGCGGATTTGTGCGACGCGCTTGGCGATCCGGTGCGCGGCGGCGACCAGGAAGTGGCCGGAGCCGCAGGCCGGGTCGCAGACCGTGACGTTCAGCAGTGCCTCGACCTTGGCCTCGGCACTGTCCGCGCTGTTGGCCGCCTCATCGAGCACCGGGTTGAGAGCTGTGTCGAGCAGTGCCTCGGTCAACGACGGAGGCGTGTAATAGGAGCCGGTGGTCTTGCGGACGCTTCCTTCCGCCTGCCGCAAGGTGAAGGTGCGGGCCGCGGTGTCCAGATCGACGTGGAAGGCCAGCAACCATTCGTAGACACTGCCCAATTCCTCCGACCCGAGCTCACGGAAGTTGACCGGCCGGCGTTGAGATCCCGAATCGACGATCGCCAGCTGACGGATGGCCTGGAGCAGGTATCCGTTCTCGATCCGTAGACCCTCCAAAGGAGCGTCGAGTGCGTCCGGCCGGCTGCGCTCCAGGCGGGTGCCGTCGTCCAGTTCGGTGATCCGCTCGAACACGCCGCCGAGACCGGGGATCGCCAGTTCCGGACGCCCGCCTTCCTCACCGAGCCCGCGCATGATGAGATGCGTGGCTTCCCAGAGATCGTCATGATGATCGGTGCCACCTCGAATCGCCCGATCACGGAGCCGCTGTCCGGAGAAGAACTTGGCGTAGCGATCACGCGCGACCATGAGGCGTTTGCGCTCATCAGCGCCGACGGCGTCGTCCGGCACCGGTATCAGGAGGACATCGCGGTCCTCGGCGACGAACCAGAAGAGCAGCCGGTAGACCAGACGCAGGATGGCCCGGTTGTAGTCCTCCTTGCTCAGCCGGTGCAGTCCGCTGGGAGTCTTCGCGCCGGTGCCCAGCTCGCCGAGCGTGCCGTGCTCTGCGGTGAGGTCAGTCAGGGTGAGCTTGCCCGCGAGTTGCTTGCGGAGCCGCTCGTTGGCCGGATGCTTGAGGAACCCCGTGCCCAGAATGTTGATGGCCTGCTCGACCCCTCTCCGCAGCCGAGCCAACGCCCGATCTCCGACCTGCACCGCGTCGGCACGCCAGATCTCCAGCCAGCAGTCGCCGAGAGTCTTCCCGGCCGGTACGGCGAAGCGAGAGGCATGGACGAGCCGGAACAGGAGGACGAAGTCGGCGAAGAGCTGTTCGGAGAAGATCAGTTCGAGGTCGAACTCGACGAACGCCGATCCGGCGAGCGACCGCGAGTCGCGCAGCAGCCGCAGCTTGCTGCCGTTGGACAGGATGGCCCACAGATGGTCGTCGCTCTGGTTGAGCAACTGCTGCACCATGGACTGCGGCGCCTGGGCGGTGACCTTGGGCGTTCGATGATCGAGGTCGACATCCCAGCCGAGCAAGTGGATCGGCACCTGCTCCCACCGGTGGCTCACCGGATAGGAAACGTCGTTCACGGTGATCTGACCAGCCGGCTGGACCATCCCGTAGTCGAGCTGGCGCAGCAACGGGATCAGCCACCGATCCCGGGTTCGCGGCGAACGCCCCTCCCCAGCAGCCTTCTCCCGCTCTTTCGCAAACGCCTGCCAGGCACCGTTGAGATAGTCGAACGCGCGAGCCGCCGCCTCACGGACGTTCTCATGGGGCAGGAGCCCGTAGGTCTCGGCTTCGCGACCTGGCAGAGCGCTTTCGCCGGAGCCGGTCTCCAGGACGCGGTTGAACAAGTCGGCGGGCAGCAGACCGCCCGCCGCACGAACCGAAGGGAAGGGCGAACGGCTCATCGGTTGACCGCCGGAAGGTAGACATAGATGCCGAGCAGGTCGGCGGGCTTGTTCGCGACAACTGTGATCTTGCTGATGCCGCTCTGCCGGGAGGCCGCCCGGACACGGGCGTGGGACTCGCGCAACCGTTCGGCCATCGCATCCGCCTCGGCGTCGAGTGCGGGCGCCAGCCGTACGAGAAGATCACCGCTGAGAACCCGGTCAAGGTCGTCGCGGGCCAGGTCGGGAGCCACGTTTCCGCTGGGGGTGGCGGTCAGCAGGGCTTCGACCTCATCTTGGCTCAGCCAGTCGGGGGTTTCTGGTTTCCCGCGGAAGGCCAGCACTCGAGCCTCTTCGGCGACCAGCGGCTTCTTGCCGTCACGGGCGGGCAAGGTCAGGTGCATGCGGAATCGGGCCAGCAGCAGGGTGGTGCGCCGCTGCACGGCATCGGTTCGCATGACACCGCACCGACCCGGCCGGTCCGGAGTGGGCCACTCCAGCTTCCGGTCAAGTGCCGCATCGAGCACGTAACGGGCGATAGCGCCCACGGACTGGTCGGTGCGGTCGAGGTGCGCCTGACGGCGTGGGACCGGCATGGTGCGGTGGAAATGCAAGGGCTGGGCATGCCCGGGTGGGAGCGTATCGCTCAGCCCGGCCGGCAGAGTCACGGTGATCGCCGCGAAGCCGTACTCTTGGTCGGTCATCGAGGAGCCCAGCGCGTCGAGAGCCTCGCGGATGAAGTACTCGATCTCGCCGGTGGAGCCCAGGCTCGCCCGGATCTCGGCCAGTTCGCGTGCCACCTCATCGGGCTTGATGCCAACCTGGGCGAACTTGGTCCTTGACTGCCGCTCCTTGGCCGCGGCGCTCTCCCATTCAGTGTGCAGGTCGCCCGCGGCGAAGCCGTCAAGGGGAAGCTGCTCCCAGGTCTCGGTGTCAGAGGTGAGGAGTTCCTCCATCAGAGCCTCGACGAGTTGGTTGGAGAAATTGGGCACGGGAACGCTGACGCCGAGGCTCTTGCGGATCTCCTCGTGCTTGCGAATCAGAACCCGCATGACGATCTCGTCTATGAGATTGTCCGCGCCGAGAATAGTGACCGCCCGCACCTTGTCGGCGGGCTGGCCGAACCGGTCGACGCGACCCTCGCGCTGTTCGTGCCGCGTCGGATTCCAGGCCAGGTCGTAGTGGACGACGGCCTGGAAGGCGTCCTGCAGGTTGACGCCCTCGGACAAGCAGTCGGTGGCGACCAGGACGTGGCGGCCCTCGGTGCCTCGGAGCTCGTCGATCCGGGTCTCGCGCTCGCTGGGCGGGAGGGTGCCGGTGACGCAGCCGACTTCGGCAGTGGCACCGAGCGTCTTGCGCAGGTGTTCGGCGACGTATTCGGCGGTGTCGATGAACCGGCAGAACACGATCGGGTCATAGCCGTCGCTCAACAGCCCCTGGACCACGTCGCTGAGCTTGGCCAGTTTGGCGTCGCCCTTTCCAGCGAGCGCAATGGCCTGCTTGGCGAAGCGCAGCAGCCGGGCACGCTCGGTCTGGTCGTCCTCGTCGAGGTCGTCGGCGCCGGGGATGACGTCAACCGATTCGGCGGCCTCGTCGTCGGCCATGTCGAGCACCGTCGCCCGGCCGATGCGGTCGGCCTCCTCCGGTGTCTCAGACCGCATGTTCTTCGCGCGCGTCTGCAGGGTTGCAGCGGCTGCCTTCGGTGAGGACGCCAGGGCTCGCAGCAGCGCGAGAATCGACCAGTAGCGCACTCGCTGGCGAAGCTGACCGGCTGAGGTATCGCGGACGGTCTCCCGCGCGTAGGCCAGGACCTGGCGGAACAGCCTGCGGTAGTCGTCGGTGAGGTAGTAGCGCTCTTCGTGGGTCTCGCGGTCGGAGGGGAACCTGGTCTCCTCGTCGAGGTATCCCCGAATATCGCCGCGCCTGCGCTGGACCATGTATCGGGCCAGTTCATCCCGGCCCCTCGCATCGTCCAGATTGAGGTTCGGCAGCGCTGGGTCGAGCAGGCCGACCAGATTGCGGAAGCCTTCGTCCTTTCCGCTGTGCGGAGTGGCGGTGACCAGCAGCAGATGTCGGTCCTTCTTCGCAGCGAGCTCACGGACGAGGTTGTAGCGCTGGGTGCGATTGCCGCCGGTCGAGCCGTCGGCGACACAGGTGTGGGCCTCGTCGACGATCACGAGATCGCGGCAGGAGGTAAGAAACTCCTTCATCCGGGCGGGCGCCTTGATGAAGTCGGTGGAGACCACGGTGTGCTTGTAGAACTGAAAGACCGATTGGTCGTCGCCAATGAGGTTCTTCTGCAGGCGCTTGATCGTGCTGGGGAGGACCAGCTCGGCATTGATGCGGAACTTGGCGGCCAGCTCTTCCTGCCACTGCTCGGCCAGCGCTGGGCTGCACAGCACGGTGAGGCCGGTAGCGGAGCCCTGCTCCAGCAGCTCGGCGGCGATCAGCGACGCCTCGATCGTCTTACCGATGCCGACGTCGTCGGCAATGAGCAGCCTGACGGTCTCCTGGCGGAGCGCCATCAACAGCGGGACGAGTTGATACGGCCTGGGTTCGACCGCGAGATTCGCCAGGGAGCGGAACGGCCCGGCGGTGGCCCGGAACCCGACCCGCAGGGCCGTACGCAACAACCCCGCGCTCACAGCGTTGCCCGCATCGGCACTCTGCGGCGGCGGGAAGGTGGCCTGGGTGACCGTCTCAAGGTCCGTCAGGAGGCCGGCGATCTCGTCGTCGCCGCCACCGAGCGGACGGGCGATCAGGAAGCCTTCGGTGCTCTCCGGGAGCACCACCCAGTCTCGACCTCGCGCGCTGACCAGCGATCCAGGGCTGTAAACGGTCAACGCTGTTCCCTCCGGCTCGTCCCGAAGACACTCGGATATCTCTTGACGATGTGCGAGTAGTCGCCACCGTACGGGATGCGTACGACACTCCAGCCTAGATCGCGAAGCTCATCCTCCGCATCGTCATCCCGGCCGGGTGCATCGCCGTTGTCCGGGCCATCCACGAAAATCGCGACCTGCCCGCCGTAGACCATCTCCGGCCGGGCTTCGCCGATCTCCGCGTTGAGTGACTCCGGCGCGGCGTACTCCCACTCTTCCAACCAGCGAACGAAGGCATGCAGCGGGTTGTTGGGTTCGGCGTCGTAGCGGACCGGTTCCCAGGTGTCCTGGGCGGAGGCGACAGGTGGCTTGGGGACCTCGGCCATGGCGAGCTCCAGCAGCAGATCACGGGCGAGATGGCGGTCGATCTGCTCGTGCTTTCCCTGGTTGCCGAAGGACAGCAGACAGTCGTAGCAAGCCTTGGCACAGCGTTCATTGTTGACCGCGCCACCGGTGTCTTCTCCGGTGAACGGGTTGAAGTGGGCGATCTCCAGAGCTTTCCGCGCTGCCCTGGCGAGCGCGTCGTCTTCCATGACCAGCCGCCGGAGTACTCCGGCTCCGCCCTCGGAACTCTCGATGAAGAGTGCCCTGCCGCGGTGCGCCTCGTCGGGCAGCAGCTCGCTGGCGAGCTCGCTGTCCTCCAATTGGAACTCGGCCTCGATGCCACGCTCCAGGGCGTACATGAAGCTGATCGCCGCCTCATCAGTCACCGAGTCGGCCATGCGGGTGATCAGGATGTTGCGGCGGTCTTCGACGTAGGGGATGACCTGCTGCTTGGCCTGAACCCGGTCGGCGTCGTCGAGCACGTGGGGCTCGGGCGTCAGAGCGTTCTTCTCCGTCAGCCAGCGGCCGGTCTGAATGTTGATCCAGAACCCGTCGCTGGTATGGCGCTTGCGCCCCATGTTGGTGACGCGGACCGTCGCAGTGTCCCCGTACTGCAGCTCCAGAACCTTGCGCCTCCCTCGTACGGCAGTCGCGTCCAGGCGGCCGGGCCGTACACCGTGGTTGTTGAAGCGATAGGAAGTGATCAGGTCGTATCCGGCTCGGCGACGCTCCTCCTCGTCGGAGGAGATCCGGTCACGACGGACCGTTTTGACGGTTTGGAGGCGCAGCAGGCGATGCATAGTCTTGCCGAGGCGGCCCTCGCATGACTCGCACACATCGATACCGACGACCGAGTCGTGCAGATAGCCGCAGTACTCGCAACGGCGGGCGGACTTGGTGTCCAACCCGCTTCCGCCCTGCTCGTTCGGAGCGAGCTGTACCTCTTTGACCTGGTAGCGCGAGCCCTCGTGGTAGATGAGGGCGTCCGGGCCGAACTCGCGGATGGCAATGAACCGCGGACGGTGGATGAACTCGACCTCGGTGTGCTTGCCCTTGCGAGCGGCGATGTAGGCGCGCAGGGGCAACCGGGGGAAGGAGTAGCCAGGCAGGAACCCTTCAGAGGCCAGGTAGCGATAGGAGTAGAAGTCAGTTTGGAAGTCCTCTGAATCTTCGTTGCGAAGCAGCTTGAGCTGGTTTTCCGCTTCCCTGCGGCGAGCGGTCGCGATCTCCCTGGCTTTCTTACCGGTGGAGTGGTCGCCGATGATGCGGTGCTGCTCCTCACGCTCCGCCTGGGCGGTGCGGTAGAGCTCCCGCCAGCGGTCGAAAGCGGCGTCGAACTGTTTCGGCGCATCCTCAAGTGTCCGATCGATCCACTCATCGTGCCACCATGAGGTGATTCTCAGCTCGGTGTCGCGTTCCGCAAGAATCGCACGTGCACGCTCGGCTGCCTTCAGCTGGGCGGTGCGGCTGGCTGCGGAAGTCGCGATTCTGGGCAGGAGCGGGAATCCAGGCCTGTCGATGTCGAGGATGCCGCCGATCGAACTGTGGAGGGCCAACCCCGTCTCGGCGAGCCAGATCGCGTTGACGTGTGAGCTGATCAGGTCTTCATTCGTGAGATCCAACCGCGGTGCGGCGACGGACCCGCCGACCATTTGGTCACGATGGCGGAAGTAGTACTGGTCGTGAGCGTTCCCCGTGGCGCAGTAAGTGACCACCAGCGCAGGCTGCCCGGAGCGGCCCGCTCGCCCCGCCCGCTGGGCGTAGTTGGCCGGGGTCGGCGGCACATTGCGCATCCCGACCGCGTTAAGGCTGGCGATGTCGATGCCAAGCTCCATGGTCGGTGAGCAGTAGAGCACCTGCAGGTCGCCATCACGGAACTGTTCCTCCCGAAGGGCGCGGACCTCATTCAGCACCTGTGCAGTGTGTTCGCGCGCTTGGAGTCCGGCTAGGTTCGCCGCCTTCTCCATATAGAGGCGTTGGAAGAAGGGATTGACCCGAGGTCCCTTGTCGGTCGCGACGTGCTTGCGGATGCGATCTTCCACGCCCGACTTGCCATCGCCCAGCCGCCAGATGATCGACGAGGCTTTGAGCTGGTAACCCTCGCGTTCCCTGGTGAGGATGCCGCAGCGTTCGGTCACAGCGAGCATGTCCCGAATCATCGCGTGCGCGTCATCCCGGGAGAGCCCGTCATGTCCGCGCAGCAGGTACTTGCCGTAGGCACCGAAGCCGGTCAGGTGCAGATCCTTGCTGGCCCTCTGGCCTCCCTGGCTGCCGGCGCGGGGGTAGGCGACCGCGGCATAAGCCACGTTCTCCGTCGGTTCCATCGCCCACGGATTCTTGAGGTAGTGCCTGCTCTCCTCCTTGAGCTGCACGAACCCCGGTTCGGTCAAGCAGTCAGCATCGATCGCCAGAACCCGGCGCAGCTCGTCCATCAGAGTCCGCAAGAGCTCTTCCCGCAGCTGCGGCGCATCGTCCCGGAGCGCGTAGTGCGCATCGTCCCACAGGTCTTGAGCGGCAGCGATGTCGGGAAGATCCAGATAATCGACCTTGAGGAGCCCGGTCTGCTCCAGGTTGGGCATGGTGATCCGCCAGCCGCGCTCCAGATCCAGGTAGAGCCGGTAGTTGATCAGCTGACGCAACGCTCTCCATGTGTTGCGCTCGGCAGAGAATCTGGCCTCGGGCTTCTCGGCGAAGTCAGCGAAGTCGAGATTCAGCGCCTCGGTCACCTTTTGTGCGATCACCTCGTGTGTCAGGCCGCCCGGCGCATCCTGTAGGGCCCGATAGAGCGCACCCCTGAGCTGAACGATCTGAATGAAGTCGTTGAAGTGCCCTGCCTGCAGGCTGGCATCCTGACGGTTATCGGTGAACGCCAGCAGTTTACGCTCGGGCTTGCCGATAGTGCCGTCTTCGCGGAGAGTGCGCACCACGCTCGAGCTGATCACGCTTGTCGCGGAACTGCGACCTTCCACAGCCAGCGACCCCAGCTTCGCGAAGTCGCTCCCTCGCACCTGCTCGTATGACGTACGGCAGGCGAGACAAAAAGTGAACGGCGCGGCGATGAACGCGGCGCGGGTGCCCTCCTCGTGCAGGTGGCCGTCGGGGGCGACCCGAACTACTTCTGGCAGATACTTGCGCTTGGCCGTGACGACGCCAGCCGAACCGTCGGCGCGGGTCTCCAACCACGACTCAGGCACGCGCTGATCGTCTATCGCGATCTTCGTGCTGTCCGGCCATGGAAAGTCCGTCGAGATATACAGATAGCCGTCCGCCTCGTCGCCAGCAGTGTCGCTGTCCCTGCGGGAGGTGAAGCGCTCATCCGCCTTTCGGACGGTTAGATACTCCTGGCCGCACTCCCGGCAGAATGAGGCCGGAACAAGGATGTGATCTTCCTTGCCAGGCTCAGGGACGACCGTCTGGTAACGGCTGGTGATGTAACGCTCTGCCTCAGGCTCGATGCTGAGGTAGACATCGTCGCCCTTGGACAGAAACTGGTGCAGGCGGAAGGCGAATATGGGTCGCCGGGTCCGCGGATGATCGATTGCCGCGCCACGTTTGAGAACCTCCTGAATGGCGTCAGCGCAGTCTGTTGGGTCCTGTTTGATCAACACGGCTAGTTCCTGTGCGGCCTCGCGGACCGTCCGCGGCCGGGGCGGGCGGACCAGCTTGCCGGAAGCTGGATCCGCGACGACACCGAACTGCGCCTCCACCCACGCGGCGAACGGGTCCGCCACGAAGGACTCATATTCCGACTCGGGGATCTTGAGGCTGGTCACGGCGGTCGAATCGGCGGTTGTGGCACGCTCCAGCGTCTCTCCGATGACATGCGCACGGGACACTGGCAGCCCGAACAGCCGACTTGCCGTCTCGGCAACCTTCGCACGGCGCTGCCTCTCACTGCCCTCTGTGGTCATCGTCGCTGACGTGCCTACGCACTGGATCTCATCGGCCTCACACGCGTCCCTGACTCGACGCACCAGCATCGCCACGTCTGCGCCCTGGCGACCTCGATAGGTGTGCAGCTCATCCAGAACAAGCCAGCGCAGTCCCCGCGCCGCCGTAATCAAGCTGTCGCGCTCGCCCGGACGGGTCAGCACGAGGTCGAGCATGACGTAGTTGGTTAGCAGGATGTCCGGCGGGTCTGCGAGGATCTCCTGTCGCTCGCGGGTCTTCTCCTGGCCGGTGTAGCGGCGGAAGGTGACCGGCTCTCCGCCTCGTCCGTAGCCTTCTTTCAGGAACTTGTCGAGCTCGTGCACCTGACTGTTGGCCAGGGCGTTCATCGGGTAGACGATGATCGCTTTTACGCCTGGCTGATAGGCGCCGCTGGCCTTCTGCCGGAGCACCCAGTCCACGATCGGCACGATGTAGCTGAGACTCTTTCCCGAGCCGGTGCCAGTGGTGAGGACATAGCTCGCTCCGGTCCGCGCGATCTCCACCGCTTCACGCTGGTGGCGATGGAGATTCAGCACCTGACCTGCTGACTCTGCACTCTTGCCCACGCGGAAGATGCGCTCGCACTCCCCGTCGAGCATGCCGCGCTGGGCAAGTTCGCTCACGGAACCGCCGGGCTCGAAGTTCGGGTTCAACGACAGGTACGGATCCGGCCACTGCTCACCATGCTCAAGACGCTCGCGGATGTGCTTCTTGATGCGCTCGTCCTCGATCTCAGTGAACCCCGAGGTGAACTCCGCGTAATCGGCGATCAGCTGCTCGTGAACCTTGAAGACGTCCATTCCGCCCGTATTCTGAGATCTTCGAAAGCTTATGAAGGGGCACCCTATCGACCGGCTGGGCCCGGCGTAAGGCACCTCCAGGCACGGCGCCTTCCTTGTTATCACGACTCCATTACCGACCGTTACATCCCAGGGCAATTTCAAAGTCGGATCGCTGATGGTAGGGTGTGACGCTTCGTGATCAGTGGGAGGACGCGGAGAGGGGCGCGGCCGATCGCCTGGACGGTCTCCTTGATCTTGGTGATCCCGTGGATGCTGAACAGACCGAGCGCCAGGTTGCGGAAGGTGGCCATGAGGCGGGGGCCATTGCCGAGGTATGCCTGATGGTCGTCTTCGTGCGGCTGGTGGAGCAGGTGTTCCGAGATAACGAGGCGGTTCCGCCGGGGCCGCGTTACGCGGCGTTCCAGCTGGAGGACAAAGGGCGGCAAAGGTGAGGTGAGCTTCGTGTACGTCGTCCTTACCGGCGAAACCAGCACGTAATCATCCGGTTGGTTGCTCGGTGGTTGCCCTTCGGCTACCGATACGCCACATCATGGGTCGGCATTCCCCGGGATCTCGGAACCGGCATTGACGTGCGAACGGGCATGAAGAGGTACGTTCGGGCAGCATCCGACACATAGGTCGCTGACTCTTAATCAGCGGGTACTCCTCAGCAGAAAGCGTTCTTCTATCGTCAGCTCCTGACAAGCGAGTACATTGGGGCTTAGCTGCCTATCTGGGCTGCACCCCGCCGGGGGCACCTAGTTGACCTTGTAACTTACCGTCCTACCTAGGGCTTCTCCTCCTATACGGCCTCCGCCGATGCGCAGCCGTAGGCCACCAAGAGCAGCCCTGAATCGTTGTCCACGGAATATGCGCGGGATAATCTTGTAGGGCAGGTTCAGCCCGACTCTTGGTCGCGCTGCCCATGCTGGTCACTCCGCGAAGCAGCCGCAGAAGGCGCTCGTGGCTATGCAGCTATGGAACTCGCCGTCCATAAGCTGCCGCGATAGATACCTCTGACGATCACGTACCGGAGTTGTATAGATACGTTTGGAGAGTCAGTCCGCGAGGGGGGAGTCCGGATCCCAGCGGGACTTGCGGGCCAAAGCAGTGAGGGACCGACCTTCGCTCAAAGTTAAGGGCTTCTCCGTCTTCGGGTGGCCCAGCTGCGTCGCAAGCTCGCGGCCGTAGAGGTCGACTACGGCTTCGAGGAGATCGGCCAGGATGGTGATGGCATCGCGGGCCTTGATCTGCGCGGTGACAGCGATGACCGAAGCGATGACGGAGGCTGGCCACCACCAGAAGGTGAGGAAGAGGTACAGCAGCGCCCAGCCCATAAGGCGAGCGGAGGCGACGTACGCGTCACGCGCCATGCTGATCTCAGCGCGGGCGGGGTCAGGTACGAGCAGCCAGAGTCTGGGCCAGATGACGTCGACGTCGAGGCCGTACGCACGTTCCACCCGCACGCGGCAGGCTCGCAGCCGGTCACCTACCCAGGTGGGCCGGTCCGCTTCGACTAGGCAGATGCGATCGGCGCGATTCATGGCCGCCAATACCTGGTCTGGCCTCGCGTCGGAGGCGTCCGCCACGCGCTTGGCCGCTCTGGAGCGCCCTCGCCGGTAGGCGGCGATCCAATTGGCAGGCGGTCGCTTGCCGGGCAGCATCCATATGAAGGAAACCAGCTGGCCAAGGGAGGTGGAGATGAGGCCGACGGCGAGTGAGCCGACCAGCACCAGAATAATGACTAGCACCGTCCCTCCGGTCGAGCGGAGGGTGGGACTCGCGGCCCATTGATCGATCTGCCTGCTCAACAGGGCGAGGTCGAGAGCGTGAGTCCAGCCCGCGTGTGGCCGACCATAGCCGCGGCAAGATAGAGCAGACCAGGCAGCGCGAGCAGCGTCACCCAGCGCTCGGCGAGTTTCTTCCCGATTTCGCTCAGGAACCCGTTCACCGAGTCAGCGGCTTCTGCGCGAGCGGCTCTCCACTGATGCTGCAGATGGGGGCGGCCTGGCCTGCCTTCACTCGGCCGCGGCCAGCGCAGCGCTCCTGGGGGCAGCTCCACCACTGCGCCCCAGTCGAACGGGACGTTCCGGGTAACAGCGAGTAGTTCCGCGTCGTGGAGTACAGGCTGTATCCGGTGGAGTCGAGCACCATGGAGTTGAGCGTGTCCAGGTCGGCTTCGAGCTTTCTGTCCACTTGACCTGATTCAAGCATCGACCGTACGCGCTGGTAAAGCTCTTCCATTTCCTTCTGCTGGACAAGTTCTAACAGGCTCTCGTCTTCAAGATATCGACAGAAGCCTGAAATCTTAGTCTGAACATCCATGCCCACGCAGATACTCCTTTGAAAGGTCGTCGAGCACCAAGTATGGCTGTTACGCTCAACGCACGAGTGTTGCATATGAAGCGCCTCTGTAGGGAGTTATTCGAGTGAAAGCATGGGAAGGGCCGCTCGCCGATCTGGCGGCGCGCCTCGAACAGGCCACCGAGCAGGGCAACCCTAAGTCGATCACAACGACAGAGGCGTTGGCACAGGCACAGCATGTCCTCGACCTTCTCGACGGAGATGATGAAAGCGAGCTCCCTGCATGGTTCACCCTCGGCTGGTTCTTCTGGTCTCGTTTTCTGGAAATGCCAGAAAAAGGTAGAATGGACTACAAGGCAGCCGTCGAGATGTTCATGGGATGTTTTCTCGCGGGGACCGACAAGGAGTATCTTCCCGAGCCACTCCTCACGAATATCGCGCTACGTTCGGCCACCGCTGTTATCACATGGCTACAACCTGTTTTAGGTCACCCTTCGTATGACGAGGTCGATCAGGCACTAAACGTTCTCCGGCGGGCTCTCACCATACTGCCGGAGCGCCATCCTGACCGTGGATCAGTGCTGTCGAACTTAGCCGTGGCGCTGCAAACCCGCTTCCAATATCGAGGGGCGTTAGGCGACCTGGATGAGGCCGTCACCGCTCTGCGATCCGCGGTTCGAGAAGTCCCGGCCGACCATCACGGTCTGCCTAACATGTTCGTCAACCTCGCGGGAATCCTGAATTCCCGATATACGAGAACGGGTCAGCTCGAAAACTTGCTCGACGCAATCGACGCGGGTCGGCGAGCGGTCGATACCGCTACCGGGGAGGGCGACCTCGCCGCTCACCGCGGGGCGCTGGCAGCGACGCAGCTGAAGTTCTTCGAGCGTACAAATGAATTGCCCTGGCTGGACGAGGCCATTGAGGGTTTCGAATCTGCGGCGACCGCAACCTCGTTGAAGCGGCACGAGCAAGCCGGCATGCTGACCAACCTGTCGATCGCACGCCGCCGACGGTTCAGCTACACCGGTGACATCGAGGATCTCGAACGCGCTGTCGAGGCAGGGCATGAGGCTGTACGAGCTACGGCGGCCGATCACCCTAACCTTGCAATTTTCCTCACCAACTACGGCACCGCCCTGCAGGCGCGGTTTGAACGCACCGGAAACGCGGCAGATCTCGACAACGCCGTTGAGGCCCTCCGGCTCGCTGTCCACTTGACTCCCGAGGAACATGCAAGCAGGGCTGTACGCGTGTCCGCTCTGGGAATAACCCTGATCATGCATGCCGGGCGGACGGGAGACGCGGCCGACTTCGACGCGGCGATCGATACCTGCCGAAAAGCGGTCCAGTTAGCTCCGCCAGATGACCCCAACCGGGCAATCCATCTGAACAATTTGGGCGTCGCCCTTCGCGCCCAATTCGAGCGTACGGCCACGTCGGCCATTCTCGACGAAGCTGTGGAATTCTCTAAGCAGGCGGTGCACGCTACGCCTGACAACCACCCTGAGCTCGTCAGCCGGTTATCGAACACCGGGCTCGCCCTGCTGACGCGATACAACCGTGCTGGGCGACTAAGGGATCTCGATGAGGCCGTGGAGCAGATGGAACGCGCGGTCGCGGTAGTCCCCCCCGGTCACACTGAACGCGCGGTCGTGCTCTCTAACCTTTCGGCCGCCCTCATGGCCCGTTACCTTCGGACCGAGACGCCAGCGGACCTGACGCGTGCGCGAGAGGCCGCACAGGAAGCGGCCGACACAGTCCCGCCCGGCCACCTTTATGAGGCGCGTTATCGCGCCAACCTCTCGGGAATTTTGAAGGCGCAACACGAGCGGACCGGTTCCACTGCGGACCTGGACAACGCGGTAGAGGCCGCCCGAGCCGCAGTGGTCGCAGCCAAAGACGGGGATCCGTACAAGGCCCGCTACCTATCGACTGCCGGGGCGATCCTGTCCATGCGTCACTCTCACACCGGTGTAGCTGAGGATCTAAGCTCGGCCGTCAAACTCGGCCGAGACGCGGTCGAGACAGTCCCACTCGATCACCCAGAACGAGTCGACTACCTGCTGAACCTCGGACTAACGCTGCGGGACCGCTTCAGGGTGAGCGGCGACCAAAGCGACATCGACAAGGCAAGGTCCGCATTCGAGAACGCCGTTACGCTCTCGTCGGGCCGGCCGACCCAACGGATACTGGCGGCCAGGGCTGCCGCGGAAACCATGGCGGCCTCCGATCCAGGAAGAGCAGCCGACCTGCTGGAAACAGCGGTCCGGCTCTTACCCGAGGTGGCTCCACGAAGACTTGGCAGACGCGATCAGCAGTACGCGCTCGGAGAGCTGGCCGGGCTGGCGGGGGACGCTGCGGCGCTCGCTCTCTCAGATCCGAGTGAAGGGGACGACGAGACAAGGGCTTGGCGTGCGATTCGGCTCTTGGAGGCGGGCCGTGCATTCATGCTCAACCGGGCGCTGGATACCAGGAGCGACGTGTCCGAACTTTGGACGGCGCACCCCGAGCTGGCCGCCCATTTCGAGGAACTCCGCGACCTCTTGGACCAGGATCCAGACCTTCTCCCAGCGCAGGACGGGGGGCCGAATCGGCGTCATCTGGAGGAGGAACTGGCGGCGGCCTTTGAACGCATCCGTGCACTGGAAGGGTTCGCCTCATTCGGGCTGCCACCGACGAACGAGGAGCTTCTCGCCCAAGCCGAAACCAGATCTGGGGGAGGGACGATCGCCTGCTTCAATGTGACCTCCTACCGCAGTGACGCCCTCATACTGTCCAGCCGTGAAATCACTTGCTTGCCCCTGCCCGACCTGACCGAGGACGCTCTGGCGGCCAGGATCGATGACTTCTACGACGCGCTTGCGGTGACTACCAGCTCCGAAAGCGCCCTGCTGGAGCGCCGCAAGGCTCAGTTGCGCCTGCACGGTGTGCTGCGCTGGCTATGGGATGCCGCCGCTGGCCCCGTCCTCGCCGTGCTGAAAGAGACCGACGCCAGGATCTGGTGGGTGACCGGGGGACTGCTGGGCTTCCTGCCCGTCCACGCCGCCGGACACCATACCGAGACCCCGGAAGTCGGACACTGCCGTCGCACCGTCCTAGACCGGGCGCTGTCTTCCTACACACCAACCATCCGGTCGCTCGCTCACGCGCGTCGGCTGCGGGACAGGCCGAGCCCCACAGGCAAGTCGCTCATCGTGGCCATGCCCACGACCCCAGGCATCCCCGGCGAACTCCATCATGTCCTGGCCGAGTCGCACGCGCTGCTGACTCGCCTGCCCGACCCGCTGTTCCTGGCCGAGGGCGACGGAACAGTACCAGCGTCCCTGCCGACCAAAGCCAACGTGCTCGCCCATCTGAACGACTGTAGGATCGCCCATTTCGCCTGCCACGGCGTCGCGGACCCGGTCGACCCATCGAAGAGCAGGCTACTGCTGCACGATCACGCGACCGATCCCTTCACCGTCGCCGCTCTGACGAGGCTCTCACTGCATCGGGCCGGCCTTGCATACTTGTCGGCGTGTCGCACCGCCTTCTCAGGATCGGTGGAGCTGCGCGACGAAGCCATTCATCTCGCCTCCGCGTTCCAACTGGCCGGGTTCCCCCACGTCGTCGGCACGCTCTGGGAAGTCGATGACGCGATATCCGCACAGGTCGCGGAAGGGTTCTACGACAGCCTCCGCACTGACGATGGGAATCTCGATGTGGTGAGGTCCTGCGGCGCCCTGCAGGAGATGGTCCGCGACATACGCGACAGATTCCCCTTGGCACCGTCATTGTGGGCGGCGTACCTACACGCGGGGGCATAGCTCCACAGCGAGAAGGTAGGGACGTCATATCAGGAGGCCGCTCATGAATAAGGGCGAGCTGCTGCTTGAGCCGGAGGCGGCCAAGTGGCGGGTACTGGGCATTCAGAACAAACTGCACCGCTGGGCCGGCGAGGATCCTACTCGCCGGTTCAATGATGTGTTCAACCTGGTCGCAGACCCGGCGTTCCTCGTGGTCGCGTAGCGTCGGGTCCGAGGCAACACCGGGTCTCGCACGGCGGGCGTCGATGGGCCGACGGCCCGTGACGTTCCCTTGGCGCTCCCTCCACAGCTAGAGCCTTTGCGGGCCTCTGCAGCGATGACGCGATTGCGGGACATACACGGGATGATCAAGCAAGGGGAAACACCAGAACAGGCTATTTACACAGGTCAGATCGGGTGGCGGAACAGTAACGCCCGTGCTCTCCTGAAGCAGGTGTCGCATGTTCGAATCATGCCGGGGGCACTCTTCTTACCAGCGGTTATGGCCTTGAGCTGGAGTTATCCGTGATCACGCGTTCGCACACCTAGTTCAGTTCACGGTCGTCTGATCCTCAGCCTGGTCGCCTTCCTGGATGACACTCCGATCAGCGGCGAGCTCTGCGGGGAAACGGCGACCGCTGCGAACCAACTCAAGGCCCGGGAGCAGAACCATACGGTCTCCCAGGCTGACGCGATGCTCATCACCACGATGAAGCATGACTTCTTTGCCGTCTTTGAGTACCAGTAGCGTGCCGTTGGCGCTCGTGTCCCGGACGACGAGCCGTTCCCCCTCCAGGGAAAGAACGAGATGGGACCGGCTGACGTGAAGCCGCCCAGAGCTGTCGAGCCAGGGGCTGACGTTCAGGCCACTCAGAGGAGGCTGACGCCCCACGATCGCCTTGGAGCCCTCCAGCACGGTGAACCGTTGAATCTCGCGATCGTCCTTCAGTAACTTGATCTGCATCACGAGCGGCCGGGGACCCAGATCGACCATGTCCAAGCCATGCTGGTCGCAGAACACCCGACCGTCCCGCCAGCGTGGGAGAAGGACGTATCGGCTGCGCCGGGGGTCGTGACGGACGCAGTGGGTCTCCGGGCAGCCCCACAGTCGCCCCAGCACGTCGAACCTCGGATTCCGGCCGGTCCCAAGGCCCTGTTGGACGAGCACATCGCTCTCTTCAGAAGCGGACAGATCCCAGGCCGCCACCGGGATCATCGTGACACGCCTCAGGGCGACTCTCCGATCCGGGGCAATGTAGGGTTCCAGCACTACGTCGCCTCTACCGTCAAGCCAGGAAAAATCTCGGCGATGCCCTCTGAATCTGTCACCCGTGATGATCGGCAGCCCTGTCACCTCAGCGATCTGCAACAGTCTGACATCCGCCTTGCCCTCGACTTCGATCAGGCGCTCATCAGCCCACCGGCGGGTCAGCCGAAATTGATCGGAATTGCTGAATAGGCCACCTCTGATCAGACTCTGATCGGATACCGCGTAGAGCGCGATGTCCGTCGCGCCGTGAAGTTCGGCGAGGGCCTTGGCCACTCGGTCGAGACGGGTAAGGTCGGCGGCGCCTGAACCACCGAGCCTGCTGTTCCTGACAACGTTCGACAGGTCGACGAGCGCGTCCGCACGATCGATGTCGGCGGTCAGATAATCATCCATCCGAGCCTGCGACCCTCCCTGTTTCTTCCGCTACGCGGCCTTGGCGCGGAACGTTCCGCTCACGTGGAAGTCATCAAAGGAGACCTTCATGACAGAAGCCTTGTCGGGGGTGTTGGCGACGATTCCAGACACGCCGTTCGAAAGGGGAACACCATCGGTCACCGACTGCACGTATTCCCCATCCAGCCACATGGTGAGCCGGATGCCGCCTGACTCCTCGGAGCACTCGGCCGCAAGCCGCCGTGAGCCGCCCTTAGCCGCAGTCCCCACTCTGACGTGCGCCAGATCCCAGCTGGCCCCGTCCTGAACCCTGCGAATCCGGGCACCTCCCGCTTCGTCCAGCAGGAACTCGTATCTGGTCGGCTTGGAACTCAGGTCCCCCCGGCAGAAGACGCCGTAAGTGCCCCGGCCCGAGGTGCCCTGCCTAGTGGAGAGATCAACAAAGATCGCTATCCTTTCGGGAAGCCTCTCGTCGGCCGATGGCTGGGACGACTTGCTGCTCCGCAAGGCCATCCCCGGGATCGGAGCAACATTCGTCATGCCGGATGATACGGAGCCTCTGACATCGATCGCGTAGAACCCACCGGGCGCATAACCGTAACCCCAATCCGCCGAGTCCAGATGGTAGTACCCTCCGCTCCACCCTGATCCGGGTTGCTCGAAATCATCATGGAAAAGCACGGGCAGATCCAGCGGCGGTCCACTGGATAAGAATACCGAGAGGCTCAGCAAGCTTGCCAGAGCGATCCCAACGCCCCCCGCAATGGCGAGACCCCGTTTGCGCCCCCCCTTCCAGTAGATTCTCCGCCTGCGGCCTTCTTCCGTGGGCGACAGCGCCGCGTCGTCATCAGTGGGCGCTTCGGGAAGGAGCAACGTTTCGGTCCCGGGGGGAGGCCCCTCCGCCGTCGGCTTGCTCATCAAGGACACGGCTCTGACCTGTGTCAGGTCACTGTCGGAACGGCCGACCAAATGGTCCAGGAGCTGCTGCGAGGCCGGCCGGAGACCAGGTACTTTCGTCAGTGCCGCCCGCACCGGCTCTCGCAGATCGCTCTGGAGGAAGTCCAGCTGAGGCTCCACATGCAGGATTTGGTGGTGAATGGCCGGGATATCCCCTTCGAACGGCGGGCGGCCGCTCGCGGCAAATACCACCAGGCATCCCCAGGCGAATACATCACAGGCTGCGGTGACCGCCTCACCGCGAAGTAGTTCCGGTGCCGTGTACCGGGGCGTGCCGACCACCTGACCATGGCTGGTGATGTCCACGAGAGCATCCAGTGGGCGGGCGACCCCAAAGTCGATCACACGTAACCCGCCTGGGGAAAGCAGCACATTGGACGGCTTAAGATCGCGGTGAACCACACCGGCTTCGTGGATTGCGACCAACGCGGCCGCCAGGTTCACCGCGAACGCGTGGAGAGCAGCCCCTTTGAGGTGACCGGATTGCTTCACGAACTCGTCGAGGTCCGGCCCTTCGACGTACTCGGTCACGAGATACAACCGGTCTCCGGTCAGCGCAGCCTCGATGACCTCGGCCGTCGTGAACTGCGGTACCCGCCGGACCGCCTCGATCTCCCGCTCGAAACGCCTTCTGAACTGCTCGTTTCCGCTGTGCTCGTCTTTGATCACCTTGATGGCAACGAGTCGACCGTCGGTACCCTCTCCCAGGTAAACGGTGCCCATGCCACCCTGCCCCAAGAGCCGCAGCACGCGATACGAGCCTATAGTCAGTGGTTCGCCAAGCTCCGGGCCATTCAACCCTGAACCTCACCTATATCAAGGCATACATGATCTACAGCATCATAGCGGGATATTCATCAATTCATGGTGCCTCAGGTACGGCAGTTGTAGTTCCTGACCTTGCTGGTGTTGGCGGAGGTCGAGCGGCGGTGCCGGAGACGGGAACGGTCACCGCGCTGCAACGGCCGTCGAGGCTTGATCGTTTCTCACAATTCGGCATGATCGATAGCGCTTGAGCTGCATGAGGAGCTGCTGGATGGCCTGCTGCGGCAGGTGGCCGGGCGTTTCGCCCCCCGGGAGACCCGCCAGCCCTGCCGTCAGACGGTGGCTGTCGTACGGGGGGAACCTCAAGTTGCCCGGTTCGGTAGACACATCATGGCTTGCGGCTAAGCGGCAGCACAGTCGCCTTCTTGTTTGGCTTGGAGGACATGCCGGCATTCGTACTCGGTGGGGCTGAGTTGGCTGTTCGAGGAGCGACGGCTGCGGGCATAGCAGAACCCTCGATGTAGCCGAACGCGGCGCGTTTGGCGTCTGACCTCATAGCCTGGGGCGCGGGACATGCGCGGGATGATCAAGCAAGGGGCAGCCTCGGTACAGGCTATTTTCCCAGGTCAGATCAAGTGACGGAACAGTTTTGCCCGCGCCTCTCCTGATCCGAAAATCAGACATTCGCTGGGCACGCGGTAGCGAACCTCATGTGGTGGTGCGTAACGGGGTCGTGCGGGCCGTACTGGTCAGGCGGCGGGGTCGAGGGTGACGCGGTAGCCGAGGGCTTCGAGCTCGCGGACGTGGTTGCGCTTCTTATTGTCGGGATTGGTGCGCCGGACGTAGAAGTCGGCGCCGAGATCGATGAAGTGCGCATCGGGGTCGGACAACAGATGCCAGATGATGACCAGGATGGAACGGCCGACCGCGACGATGGCCCGCTTCTTGCCCTTGCGCCGAACGATCCGCCGGTAGCGCTCACCGAGGAAGGTGTCGGTCCGGCCGACCACGACCGCGGCTTCGCCCAGAGTGCGGGCCAGATAGCGGTTGCCGTGCCCGGTGGCGTTCTTCCCGTTACGCTTACCGGCCGACTCCTTGACTCCCGGCGCGAACTTCGCCCAGGAGGTCAGGTGCGCGGCGGTGGGAAACCGGCTCATGTCCAGGCCGATCTCGGCGATGATCGCGTGCGCGGCGGTCAGGCCGATCCCGGGAATCTCATCCAACCGGTCGACGTCCGCGGCGAACGGTGCGATCTGCTGGGTGATCTTCTGATCCAGGGTGGCGATGTCGGCGTTGATGCCATCGACACGGGCCAGCATCGTGGCCAGCAGGAACGCGTGATGGTCGGAGAAACGGCCGGTGAAGGCCTCCTCCAACGCAGGAATCTTGCCGCGCAGGCTGGAGCGCGCCAGCTGCGCCAGCGCCTTCGGGCTGCGCTCTCCGCGGATGAGGGCGGCCATCATGGCGCGGCCGGAGACGCCGAAGATGTCGGAGGCCACCACGCTCAGCTTGATCTGCGCGTCCTCCAGCAGTTTCTCCACCCGCTGTTTCTCGGCGGTGCGGGCTTGGACCAGGTCCACCCGGTAGCGGGTCAGGTCGCGCAGCAGCCGGATCTCCGGGGGCGGCACGAAGCTGGGGCGCAGCATCTGACGTTCGGCGACCTTGGCCAGCCAGACCGCGTCCAACTTGTCGGTCTTCGGGCGGCCGGGCAGATGCTTGACGTCGCGGGCGTTGACCAGCCACACCTCAAACCCTTGCGCCTCCAGCAGGTAGAACACCGGTTTCCAGTAGTCGGAGGTGGCCTCCATCACCACCCGGGTGACGCCCAGGCAGCGCAGCCGATCGCTCATCGACAGCAGGGAGCGGGTCATCGTGGTGTAGGTCTGCACCTCCTGCAGCCGTCTGCCGGCTTTCTTGTCGTCGGGGACGCGGGCGCAGCACACCAGGGTGGCCTTGCCGACGTCCAGGGCGGCGACCCTTTCGATGATCTCTTCGGCGTCGTGGGTGGGGGCGAGCATTGGGCCTCCTTACCGCCGGGGACAGCATGAGGGTGGTTGCTCGCGGGAGCCGCAAGGGGACGGTAGCGAATCTGATCCGCGTGCTCGAAGCAACAGTGAAAGGCCCACAGGCGCGGCTCCCGGCGTCCGACTAAAGCACGGCCTGAACAACCAAGGAGATACGACGTCAGCGAGCAACCACCCCGATTTTCAGGCCCGAACGGCCTCCTCTGCCAGGGGGAGATTGGAGACTAAAGCGGGTGTCGCATGTTCGAATCATGCCGAGGGCACTCATCTCCACCGGGATTTTAGTACGCTGAGCTGTGGTTTCTCGCCGCAGGTCTTTTGCTTGTCGGAACCTTGGTAGGCCGCCGAGGGCACCCGCATGCAGCCGCAGGACCTTGATCACGGGATCAATGCGGGATGATCTTGATAGTGTTTCCCCAGGTCGGATACCAATTCGGGGCCATCCGGACCTCCAGCAACGCCCGCAACCACTCAAAGGAACCAGGGCCGTCACGGCGACCCTCGACGGCTCGACGTCATTGGCATCGAAGCAGCGTCCTGCCGAAACCGCCATAGGCTGCGATTGGCCATGACGCCTCTGGTGACGGCGCTGCTCCTCAGCGGCAAACCCGGACGGGTTCAGCTCCACATGCGGATCCCCGGATAGGGCCGCAACAGGCCACTACGGACTCCGTCACCTCGTCCTGAGAAGTACGCCCTCTCCGACAACCCGATCCCGGCCAGCCCCCCTTTGTCACACTTCTCCCGGCTTGGACACAACTGTCGTACGCCTGGCCGCCAGGCATGCCGGTAGGTGACGGACGGAAGCTTTCCGCTTTGCACACCGTACAAGACACGTCCATCCGACCCCCGCCTGAAGAATCAGCGACAGAAAGGACTTCCTGTCGGTCTGACAAAAAGCTACGGTGTGCTCATGTCCGACGCCCCATGGGAACCGCCGAGCATCCTGCTCGCCGTCGATCTGGTGATCTTGACTCTCCGCGATGCACGCTTGAATGTCCTACTCGTCGAACGCGGAGTCGCCCCCTATCGCGGCGCGCTCGCCCTACCAGGAGGGTTTCTCCGTGACGAGAGCGAGGACATCGAGGCGGCAGCGCGACGAGAGCTGTCCGAAGAGGCCAGCCTGGCCGACGTGCACCTGGAAACACTAGGGGTGTACGGCGAGCCAGGACGTGATCCTCGTGGTCGCGTCGTGTCTGTCGCCTACCTGGCGATCGCGCCCCGCCTGCCGGAGCCCGTCGCAGGGACGGACGCGGCTGGCGCCTCCTGGACGCCGGTGGACGACGCGTTGTCTTTGGGGACTGAGCTGGCCTTCGATCATCGGCGGATCGTCGCCGACGGCATCGAACGTGCGCGTGGCAAGCTCGAATACACGGCGCTGGCCACGGCGTTCTGCGACGAGACCTTCACCATCTCCGAGCTTCAGCTGGTGTACGAGGCGGTGTGGGGGGTGCGGCTCGATCCCCGGAATTTCTACCGCAAGGTGCAGAGTGCGCGTGGCTTCATCGTCTCGGACGGCCCGATGCGACGGACTTCGAACGGCCGCCCGGCCCGGCTCTTCAGGGCGGGCCCGGCCCGAGTGCTCTATCCCCCGATGGTCCGTTCGGCACAGGCCGTGCCAGAGGGTCCTGACGATTCAGCAGCCCAGATCACGGCTGAAGGAGGCCAGCAGTCATGAACGAGCGTCTCATCGTGATCCTCACCGCGCTGGATCTGGAGTATCAGGCCGTCCGAAAGCACCTGGCCGATCTTCAGATCCATCGCCACCCTGCCGGTACACGGTTCGAGGTCGGCCGACTCGCAGACGGCAACTGCCGGGTGGCCTTGGGGCTGGTCGGCAAGGGCAACCAGCCCGCAGCGGTACTCGCCGAGCGCGCGATCGCGCAGTTCGCACCGTCGGCTGTGCTGTTCGTGGGGGTAGCCGGAGCCCTCTGGCCCGACATCGGCCTGGGCGACCTGGTGGTCGCGACCCATGTGTACGCCTACCACGGCGGCACCAGCGAGGACGACGGGTTCAAGGCACGCCCGCGCGTCTGGGAAGCCTCGCATGAAACGGATCAGATTGCCCACCACCTCTATCGGAGTGAGACCTGGGTCCGCCGCCTGCCCAAAGGAGCAGCCGTTCCGAAGGTGCGCTTCGGACCGATCGCGGCCGGCGAGGTCGTGCAAGACTCCGCGATCTCCGCGCACGCCCAGTGGGTCCGCCAAACCTACAACGACGCGCTGGCGATCGAGATGGAGGCGGCTGGTGTGGCGCAGGCCGCCCACCACAACAGGTCACTGCCCATGGCCGTGGTGCGTGGCATCAGCGACCGGGCCGACGGCACCAAGACGAACACCGACGACGCGGACTGGCAGCCGAGGGCGGTGGCGAACGCTGCGGCCTTCGCCACCGCCTTCGCCCAAGAACTGGCTCAGGAGCCACACCGCACACCTCCTGCCGATGCCGCGGTGGGAAAGGCGCAAGGCGCACCCGTGACCGAGCGCGTGACGAGCATCGCCCGCGACAACGCCCACGTGGGCATACAAGCCGGACACATCCACGGAAACATCTCGATCAGCACCGTACTGTCCAGCGACGTATCGGCCCGCATGCATGAGCACATCAAGCAGATGGAAGCCGCGCCTCCTCTGCCCGCAACCCAGACGGCTCCATGTCTTCCAAGAGAGTTGCGCCTCCTGTTCGGACGCGAGACAGAGATCGCCGAGGGGCGAAGGTTGCTCGAGAAGTCAGACGGCAACAACAAGCCAGCGCTCTTGGTGACCGGTCCACCAGGGATTGGGAAGAGCGCAGTCGCGCTGCGCCTCTCCCGACTCGTCGCAGACGTTTATCCGGACGGGCAGTTCCACGTCGACCTCGCCCTATCTGCGAGTGGACAGCACTCCGCAGATCTAGTGCTGGCGCTCCTGCACACACTGCACCCCGGCGATGGACCGCCTCCCGAAAGCCGTGCACACCGAATCGCAATGCTGCGCGGGACACTGTCCTGCAGCAGAGTCCTGCTGCTTATCGACGACATCGTCTCGGAGGAAGCACTCCTCGAGATCCTCCAGATGGATGGCCCCTTTGCCCTTGTATGCACCAGTCGGGCCAAGTTCAGCGGACTAACCGGGCTAGTGCACCTCATCGAACTAGGGCCGCTACCTCACCAGCACAGCGAAGAACTCGTTAGGGCGATTGCCGGGCCCACTCGGCTAACCAACGAGCAGGCGTCCACCCTGGCCGAAGCATGTGCCGGGCATCCCCTCGCATTGCACATCGCAGCCGCTCACCTGGCACGTCGGCCGAAGGTCAGTGTCGACCGATTCCTCGACGACATCGCCAGCCCCGACCGGGGGCTGAGAGCCCTGCGCGCCGGTCAGACCGCACTGGAGCCAGTGCTCGAGCGAAGCTTTGCCGCACTGAGTTCTGAACAAGCAGAACTGTTCACCAGGCTCGGGATCCTGCCGCATATGTCTGTTACCCCGGACGTCGCCGCTGCTTCTACCACGTCACCGACCGAATTGGACGACGTTCGCGTCGACGCCGTGACGGAGCTGCTGGACTCGCTCTTCGAACTCAGCCTCATAGAGCAGATCGACGAGGACCGGTTCGTTTTCCACGAGATCCTGCATCGCTTCGCCCGGCTCAAGTCAGCCTCGACCGCAACGGAGCTTCGGGAAACCGTAATCGGACAGACCTGCCTCGTACTGGCCGCTCGGACACAGTCCGCAACGGAATCGATCGGCTTCGTGGACAAGGAAGCGAAAGTGTCCGCTCAGCACAATGCAGACGCTCTGCGCGTGCTGAACGCGGATCGACCCGGTGCCGTCGCCATGACCGAACTGGCCCAACAGCATCAAGTCTGGGGACCACTCGTCCTTCTCGCGTCGGTCCTCACAGCCTCGCTGTGGCACGGCAGCCACTGGAACGATCTGGATCGTATCTATCGATGCGTGCTCGAAGCCGGTAGCCAGTCCAACAATCCCGAGTGGATAGGGACGGCTCTGCACAATCTAGGCATGGCTGCTGCCCGTCTCGGCGAAAGCGAGCGAGCCGCCGAGCTGTTTCAGCGCAGCGCCGAAACCGCGCACGAGGCCAGCAATCCGTACCTGATGCATCTCGCCCAGCTCTCGCTGGGAACGCTGCTCATCAACCTCGGTCGGGCCCGTGACGCTGTCCCATACCTGCGCAACGGGTTGCCTTTCTGGCGGACCATCAAGGACTACCGGGTGTTGGCCCAGGCGCTGGGGAACCTGGGGCAAGCCCACCTGGCCCTCGGGCAGCTCCGCCGGGCCGAACAGTATCTCCACAACAGCAAGAACTTGTCCCGTCCCGGTAGCAGTGCGGACCTGTGGAACCGCGATGTGATCGCCGCACTGCTGCGCAGGACGGGCCGACTGGCTGAGGCCGCCCAGGAGGCTTCGCTGGACATCGAACGGGCACGAGCTGTTGGGAGCCGGGAATGGGAAGCAAAGGCGCTGATGGAGCTCGCCGAAACGCCCATGGAGGAGCGGCCAGACTCAGCCCCTGTTCAGCCCCTCGAGACTGCACTGGCCATCTACCGTGACACAAACGACGTTCAGGGACAGGTCCGTGCTCTGTTTCGGCTCGGCAGCCAGGCTGCGGAGCGAGCAGACATCTACCAGGCTGTCGAACACCTCGAAGAATGTGCGAATATCGCCGCCGGAATCGGCGACTACGAACACGCAGCACGAGCACTTTCCTACCTAGGTTCTTACCACGGAGGCGTTGGGCATCTCGACGAAGCAGAGACGTACTTCGCCAACGCCCGGGACATGGCACGCCACCTGGGTAACCCCATCGTGTTCGCCGAGACTCTGCAAAGGAACGCCGACTACCTGTGGCACCTGGGTCGTATCGGCGAGGCCATCAACCATCTGAGCGAAGCGGTTCGCCTATTGGAGGCCACCGAAGACAAACGGGCCTTGGCCCAAGTCAGGGCAGGGTTGGGAGAGGCACTCGTCGTCGCGGGACGATGGCAGGAGGGCGTCCAGGCCCTGGAATCAATCGTCTCCGTGTTGTCGGACGACGCATCCCCTGCCACCAGGGCTCAGGCGTCTCGTGCGCTCGCCATCCTCTATTCACGCCGGGGCCTCCATAGGGAAGCCATGTCCAGGATCACCAAGGCGCTCGACCAATGCGAACAGTCCGGCGACAAGTCAGCCATCCTGCAATGCAGGATGGCTCTAGCAAATGTGTACGCCCGGAGCGGGGAGCGGACCAAAGCACTCGATCAGTACAACAAGGCTGCCGAACTGGCTTTGGAGCGGAAAGATCTTCATGTCCTCCTCACCGCCCATACCATGGCGGCAATGTGTCGACTCCAGGGCGACGAAGCAGAGAAGGATAAAGCGATTGCCGTCATTGCCAAACTCATGCCGTTGACCAAGCAGTTACGGATGCAGTCGCTCGAAGCCGCCCTGCGTAACAACGTCGGCGCATACCACGCCGAATCCAATGATCACGAAAAGGCAATCAATGAATTCCGAGAAACCCTGACCCTCGTCGACCAGATCGATGACAACACGCTACGTGCAACCTGTCTGCTCAACCTAGCCCGCTCCTATCGAGCACTCGGTGACGTCGATAAAGCCCGCAGCCATGCACGCGAAGCCTTCGCTCTCCATCAGCAATTCAGCAACTGGTCAAAGGCCGGCGATGCCCTACTGCTGCTCGCAGGGCTGTACCAGGACGCGGCACCAGACCCCGAAGAGCTCAAACTCAACGAGCTACTGGGTGACGGTCAGCAACTCGACCACCGCGTCCTGGAGGCCATCCGCTCCCGCCCCCACCCTTTTGACTACAGACCTGTCATCAAGGACGGCCGCGAGGCCAGCATGTCGGCCACCATTGCTGACAGGAGAAAAATCAATGTCTCCGATGCCGTCCGACAGGAACTGACCGGAATCGACATCGAACAGCTCACCGCTCACCTCGGGAACTCCCGGCAGACATGCGTGGCCTGCGATCTCTTGATCGACGAGACAGGAGAGGCCGAACTGCTCCTGTTGCACCACCGGAAGCTGAACCAGCTCACGGTACGCCTCACGCACCCTCACTGCGCAGCCTCCACGGTGATCTACCTAAAGGAAAGGACGCTGAAGGAGCCGAAAGTCATCTTCGAGGTCGAATGCATCCTCTTCGGCGGGGACAAGGCCGGGATCATCGCTGACTGCTACGGCGGATGGGGGGTGCATGAAGATGGGCGACTTGAAGACCTCGTCCTCGAGAGGTACCGCGAAGCAGGATTTATCAATCTACAGACCATGCTCCAGCTGGACAACGGTCAATCGCTGGACCTGCGCGACATCCCTAGCGTCACTAGCAGCGGGGTTCAGGCGCGACTCGAGAAGAACAATCTCTCAATCACCGGCCCGCATGGCCAACTCCTGCACCGCATGCCACTCAACTTCCTCCCCCGCTGGTATCAGCAAGCAAATGAGGGTTCGTTGACCGTCATAGTCGGCAGGAACCTGCAGGGGATGGCAGCCGAAGATCCCTCCTATTTAGTACGAGCCATGGCACTGAGCAGGACGATCGGTGGCGCCGTACCACTGACCGTGGTGCGCCCCAGCAGGAACAGCCCCTGCCCGTGCGGGATCCGCGCTGGACGCAAGTTCAAGCACTGCTGTGGGAGGAGTAGCGCCCTGAAGTAGTTGTATCCGCACCCATCGAGCCGAACGACGATCCCGCTCGCGGCGCCTGGACGTGGCACAGCAAGCTTTGCTGGTGTTGGCCTATCTGTGTAACGGCGATACTTATGTGAGCTTCCCTCGTAGCCCGGACAGCGGCTTTGCCATCGGCACTGTCACCGCCTAGCGCTGCACCCACAGAAGCGTCGACCTGTTCGCCGCACTCGCCAATGGCGTCACGGCCACCGTATTACGCGCTGGCCGACTTGAGGGGCCACGGTGCTTCCGGACAGCCGCCTTATGGGCGTGTAACCTATGCGGCTGCTTGGGATGAAAGGGACTCGTTGAGCACTTCCAGGGGCGGCCGGTAGCCGAGCGCCGAGTGCAGACGCTGCCGGTTGCAGAACCCTTCGATGTAGCGGATGACCTGCCGTTTCGCCTTGGTTCGGATGGCGAAGACGAAGCGGTAAAGCCGTTCGTTCTTGATCACGCTGAAGAACGACTTGGCCATCGCGCTGCCGTAGCAGAACCCCGGTGCGGCCGCCCCCCTGTGTCAGGCTCAAGCAGGACATCCCCACCAACGACACCGGCCCAGGCAGCGACTTCGCCTGTCCGTGGATGACGCGGGCTTCGAGCGATGAATGCTGATTCAGCATCGGGGCAAGTCAGGCTGCATGTCGATGCCCGAACGCTGTTTGTCGAGAGGTGGATCGGCGGCGATCCATTGATGGCGCGGTAAGTGTCACCCCTCAGCAAGTTCCTGTCAGTTTGACAAAAATCTATGGTCGTTTCATGACCGACGATCAGTGGGAGCCGCCGAGCGTTCTGCTCGCGGTCGACTTGGTGATCTTGACATTGCGCGACGCCCGCCTGCACGTCCTACTCGTCGAACGCGGCGTCGAGCCCTATCAAGGAGCGTTTGCCCTGCCGGGAGGCTTCCTGCACGACCAGGGTGAGGCCATCGAAGCGGCGGCACGCCGGGAGTTGGCAGAGGAGGCCGGCCTATTCGACGTGCATCTGGAGATGATCGGCGTATACGGCGAGCCTGGGCGTGACCCTCGCGGCCGGGTGGTCTCGGTCGCCCATCTGGCCATTGCGCCCCGATTGCCGGACCCCATCGCAGGCACGGACGCGACCAGCGCCTGCTGGACACCGGTGGAGGACGTCCTATCCACCTCCGCATACGTGAGGCTGGCATTCGACCATCGGCGGATCCTTGCCGACGGTGTCGAACGGGCTCGGACCAAGCTCGAGCACACGTCACTCGCGACAGCCTTCTGCGGCGCGACGTTCACCATCTCTGAACTCCAGCAGGTCTACGAGGCGGTGTGGGGAGTCCGGCTCGATCCTCGCAACTTCTACCGCAAGGTCCAGAGCACCCACGCCTTCATCGTCGCGGCCGGCCCCATGCGGCGTGCACAGAACGGCCGCCCCGCCCGGCTGTTCAAAGCTGGGCCGGTCCAGGCCTTGTATCCACCCATGGTCCGCTCAACTCAGACCGGACACGAAGCCCTCGGCGGTCACGCTTCTGAGATCGCGCCCGAAGGAGGCGAGCACACATGAACGAGCGTCCTGTCGTGATCCTCACCGCGCTGGATCTGGAATATCAGGCCGTCCGCAAGCATCTGGCCGGGCTGCGGACACATCACCACCGCGCCGGCACCTTGTTTGAGGTGGGCCACCTGGCAGACGGCGAATGCCAAGTGGTCCTGGGGCTGGTAGGCAAGGGCAACCATCCCGCCGCCGTGCTTGCCGAACGGGCGATCAGCGAGTTCGATCCCCTCGCATTGTTGTTCGTCGGGGTAGCCGGCGCTCTGTGGCCGCAGGTCGGCCTGGGCGATGTGGTGGTCGCAACCCACGTATACGCCTACCACGGGGGCACCAGCGAGGACGACGGGTTCAAGGCACGTCCCCGCGTCTGGGAGATCTCGCACGAGGCGGCGCAGGTGGCGCATTACCTTGATCGCAGGAACACCTGGACTCGGCGCCTTCCCGATGGTGCGGACATTCCGAAAGTGCGCTTCGGGCCGATCGCGGCCGGCGAGGTCGTGCAGGACTCCGCGATCTCCATACATGCCCAATGGGTTCGCCAGACATACAACGACGCGCTGGCAATCGAGATGGAGGCCGCTGGCGTGGCACAGGCTGCCCACTTCAACAGGTCGCTACCGATGATCGTGGTACGTGGCGTCAGCGACCGGGCCGACGGCACCAAGGTCACCACCGACGGCGCGAACTGGCAACCGAGGGCGGTGACCAACGCCTCGGCCTTCGCCACCGCCCTCGCCGCGGAACTTGCACAGGAGCCACATCACACATGGCGTACTGCCTCGTTGAGAAAGGCGGAAGACAAACGCATGACAGAGAGCGTGCGAAACATCGCCCGCGGCCACGCGCGGGTAGGCGTGCAGGCTGGGGCAATCTACGGCAACGTATCGGTGGGACAGCCGTCCAAGCCCTCCGCCGACGCAACGGCACTTCTCGCGGAACTCCGCGACGAGCTGGCGCGGGCACGGACGGCGGGGACAGTTGACGAGGACACGTTCGTCGCAGCCGAGGAAGAACTCAGCGTCGTCACCGAGTCCCTGTCAACGGACACCGAACAGGGCAAGAGCCGCGCGATGATTGCGCTCAGGAAATTGCGCGGCCTGCTGATGGACCTGGCCGAGCTGGCCTCGATGGTGACATCCGTCATCACCGCAATCAGAGGCGCCTCATGAGCAATCCTGGCACCGGCACGACCAACATCGCGGACGGCTCTGCCACCGTCGGCATCCAGACCGAGACTGTGCATGGCAACGTCTACGTGTACCAGGTGCCGACGGGCGCCTCGCCGATGGAGCGGTTCGAGGTTGGCCTGCGCTGCCTGAGCGGCGGCATGCCAGGAAGGGCGAGAAAGCACATCGGCGAAGCCGTCATAGACGGCTACGTCACCAGCCGTTCCTGTTTCTACTTGCTGCTCGCCCTGCTGAGCGGACGGACGCTTCAGCAGGTGCCGAAGGAGGACCTCGCCCCTCTTGCCTTCGCCCAAAAGGCGCTCATCGGCCGCATCGACGACGAGTGGACCCACGCGATCAGGGTGATCACCCGCCTCCTGGCCTCCCTCCAGGAGCGTGACGTCGATTTCTCCGTCATCGAGAAACAACTCAGCGAGCTGAAAGACGACCGGCGCAACGAGATCGTCCGTCATCTCGAGATGTTCTTGCACGGCCCCATTCAGGACACCATCTGGGCGCGCGCCTTGGACATGGCCAAGCAGGATCAATGCGATCGAGAACGTCTGCAACGGGTCTGGAAGTTCTTCCAGCCCGAGCCGATCGGCCCACGGGTACGACCGCCGCGTCCGCCCGACACCACGATCGGCAGCTGGATGTTGTCCGTAACGACCACGGCCCTCACGCTGGCGGCCGTCGGTCATATCGGCGTCCACGCCTGGCAGCACTCCTGGCCAGCGGCCGCCCTCGCCCTGCTGCTTGTCACCGCCGGCTCATACGCGTGCGCGCGCGGGGGTGTGGAATGGCGCTTCCGGGTCGTACGCCTGCGTGCCAAGGACAACGAACGGCAGGTCGTGAAGCAACCAGTGCCAGAGGGCTTCGCGAGCCGGATCGGCCGACAGTTCGCCGACTATTTCGCACGGTACGTGCCGCGTAACACGGACAGAGCCGCGTGGCTGACGCAAACGGCTGGCGTTCGTCAGGTCTTACGGGATGAGGTCGTCGAGCTGTACCGGGAGAGCAGGATCAACGCCAAACGGGTCGCGTGGCTCATCCGATACCTCGTCAGCGACGTGAAGGATCGCTGGCAGAAGGGCCAACTGTGGGAGTACCGTGACCGGCTCCGGGTACCCGCGTCCATGAAGGCACGCGTCGCCCTCGGCGCCGTAGCCCTCGGCGCCGGTATGGCCTGGCTGACCTGGGGCGGGCTGAACATCGCACCCTTCAGTGTCGTCGGCGCCGCACTCATCGCCGCGGCAGCAGGCCGGTTCGCCGTGGACGGTTGGTTGCGCATCCTCCTGGAACACAAGAGGTACGCCGCCGACCAGGAAGAAGCCGAGCGGCTGCTAGAGAATCGCCAGGCGGCATTCACTCGGTGGAGGCGCAAGCTCTCCGACAAACCGGATGATCGGGAAATGGCGTACTGGCTGGACTGCGACCGCAAGGTATTGACGGAGGAGGCAATGCAGCACTACAAGCTGAAACCACACGACGTCATTGCCCACGCCTTCATCGAAGCCCCCGCAGCTCCCTACAAACGGGCACGCGTCCGAAACGGCCCCTGGCGTTATTCCAGATACAAGCTCCTCGTCTTCCTGCTCACCGCGGACGGCGTCCGACAGATGACCATCGACCTCGATTTCGAAAGGGCAACATTCCACGATCGAAGAAGAATCAACTACCGCTACGACGCCGTGGCCGCGGTTCAGGCCGCAGAAGCCGATGACGGCCACAGAACGTTCGAACTGACGCTGGTGAACGGCCACCCGATCACGGTTGAGGTGACCGGACCTCCACCCAATCCCGAGGCGGGGGTAGAGGAGGATGCGCGCACCGTGTCGCAGGTGACGCTCGATACCGCAGGACTTGGAAACACCCTACACATTCTAGAAGGCATCGCCGCTGAAGGAAAGAAATGGATCAATCATGAACGAGAGCGTGAGCAGGACCGGTTAGCCGATCTCACGAACACCGCGCATGGAATGTTCGGCTAGACATGTGGGTGGACACCTGAAGTGATCCCACGGACGCGTCAGCGGTTGTCACCACCGAAGGTAGAATCGAGCTTGATGGCATGATTTCGACACCTCAACGGGCGCTGCATGCGTCGTATTCGACGTGAAGCACTGCGACAGCTGGGCATTCTGGTACACCGGCACTGACGAAGGCCTCACCGATTTGCGGGAGAAGTTCGTGCGGCGGATGACTCAGCCCGAACTTTCGGCGTGAACCGACGGCGTCCGACCAGCGGGCTCTCACCTGTGCCAGCACCAGGGCTAGATCACCCCCACACCATCTCCCAGGACGTGAATACGTCCTCCGCAGAGCTTCCCGATTAGACAAGATGGGGCTAGTTGCCACCTGTGTGTCGGCGAGAACGACTTCTCGCCTTTACTCTGGGAGTTATCCAATAATGCCTCACCACGTGTACCGCGACCAGGTCGATCATGCGCGGGGATTGCTGGTGGTGGAGATGGCTTGCTGATACAGCTGGGGCAGGCCACCTATACCGTTGATGGCCTTGCGCAACCGGGTCTGGGAGTCGAGGAACCAGTCGAAGTAGGCGTCCCAGTCGCTGGCCTGATCGATGCTTCCGGAGCGGTAGTCAGCGACCCGGCATGCGATCTTGTCTGGGAGGGGTTCGTAGGTTAGTTGCCCTCCATAGGCAGTTTCGAGCTGGTCTTGGTTGGCGATCAGGGCAGCCAGCGCGTGTTCGTTGATGGCGGCCTCGGCGGCGAGATAGAGCTCGCTGCGCAGCCCTTGCCTGCTGAAGGAGACGGTGTAGTAGAAGCCGGTCACTCCGGTCGGCATCTCGAACCAGTTCTGCGCGGGAGGCTTGCGCGCCCTCGTCCATCCTGTGCGCTCCGAATGTGTCCGGTCGAGAAAGCGGGCCCAAAACTGCTGGTAGGTGAGGTTGCGACTGGTCGCGTTGGCTGAGCTTGCCCGTTTAACCTGCTTACCCCAGTCGTTGGGTTGTGCCACAACACGAAACATCGGGGCCGGCGGGGAATCAACGACGCGGACCAGGCGGATCTCAACGCCGAAGAACCGGGTGTTCTCATCGGTTCTGGCGTTGAGCCACTCCAGCGCTGCGCGGTGCTCATCCCGGAACATGGTGGCCAGCCAGACGACGTTGGTGGGGGCAGTGCCGCCGGCATAAGTCAGGAGCTGCCCCAGATGGGCGTGGTCGGTCGGTGTGAGCTGGTTCTCGACGATCACCCGCTCATTGGTGGCCTCGTCCACGCCGATCAAGTCGAGTAGGAATCCTCCGACCGGATGCTCGGCGACCTTCAACACCAGGTCCATTCCCAGCTCTTCGCCGAGAACGTCGGCGTTTTCCAGCAGCCAGGGCGTGAAGTCACGTGCCTCGTGGCGCCATACTTCACGTGGATCTACCGGCGTCAACCGACTCAAGTCCGGTCGCCCGCTCCTGCTTGCTTTCCCTTTGCCCATCATGGCCGGAGCGTAACCCCGCGGTTTCATTTCCGTATGCCGTATGCCGTGAGACCTCCTCGCAAACCCAAGGCTGGCAGCACGTACCGGCCAAGTATGTCCCGACTCGATCGAAGGTCTCCTTCTATCCGGATCGTCGCGATCGCACTCTTCTGCCGCAGAGCGCGTCCATTGAGTTCACCAAGCATCCGGTGGGACGCGAGTGTCAACCATCTGCCGAGACAAGACATTGACGCCACTCCCAAGCGGGTGTGCCACAGCCGCGACACCCCTTCCGGCGTTTCCAGCCTCGTTCGGCCGGGAAACACCGGAGAGTCATCGCGGTCCCTGGACCGCGGTCAAGACCGCCAGGCACAGGGCCATCGCCGCAGCGAACGCGCCGCCGCTCACCAGTGCCGATTCGGCGAGTCCCGCTCCGGTCTGGCTCTTCAGTATGCCCGCGACCAGGGCGATCACCAGGGAGAAGAGGCCTGCGACCGCCAGCCACAGGGCCCGGGCGGCACTCGGGCCGGCAGGAGGTTGCGTGTCCATATGGAGTTTCCTTCCTTAGAGATGCGTTCATACCGGGTCGAGAGTGAGCGCCCCGCTCATGAGGCCCCTGGTCAGCAGGGCGCGGGCGTCCGTGGCGGCCGTGACCAGCCGCCGGTGGAGCGAGATCTGCAGGTCGAGGTCGTGGAGCAGGGCGGCGACGCGCCGCTGTACGGGCATTGGGGGCAGCATCACCGGTAGTTCCCCGAACGAGCGGGTGCTGATGGAGCGCGCTCCCGCCGTGGCCGAGCGGTCGTACACCCAGTCGAGTACGTACGGCTGTGACAGGAAGCCGAGCAGGTAGAGCGGATCGAAGGCCTCCGGCCGGTGTGCACGCAGGCGGAACAGGTTGTGGTGCGGCAGCCAGCCACGGTGCTCGTCGCGCACCAGCGCGGGAGGGGCCAGCGCGCCGGACCGGATGCAGACGATGTCGCCGGGTTTGAGCAGGTAGCGCTCGTACGCCGCAGCGAATTCGGCCGAGATCTTCTCCTGGCCGGAATCGGTGATGTAGCCATCCCGCAGGTGTCTGGGCCGCACCATGGGGATGGCTCCGTCCGGCGAGCGTCGCTCGTCGCGCAGCCGCGAGTATGAGGGACCCGCCTGGATCTCACACACCTCTGCCAGTGTCGTGCTGGTCCAGCCGTCCGGGAGTGAGGAGGACAAGCCCCCCGTCCCTCGGGCGAGCGCCGCCGCGTGCGCGCCGGCCACCTGGCCCGCCTCGTTCGCCCGCGCCTGCGCCTGCTCCAGCCGCTCGAACGCGACGGCGACGGCGCTCAGCCCGGCCGCACCGTCCGGCGGCTCGTTCGCCAGATAGTCGGCGGGGTTGAGCGAGAAGTCGCGGGCGTGGATGTCGCCGGGCGAAACCACTCTGCCGAGGCCGTCGTTCGCCTCGTGCTCACCGCCCGGCGCCTGGCCGTCACGCCACCGCCGGTACATGGTCACGATGGCGTCCAGGTCGTCCGGCGGCAGGGTCCGGTGGTTGCGGAACTTCGCTGCTCGCTCCCGTGCGTCGATGAAGAGCACCGGCGCGCCGGGAGTACCCGGCCGACGCAGCAGCCACACGGACACGGGCACGTCCGTAGCGGCGAACAGCCGGCCCGGCAGGGCGATCACACACTCGACCACGCCGGCTTCCACCATGTTGCGGCGGATGTCTCGCTCGGCCTGGTTGGCGGACGTCCCAGCGCTCTGCGGCATGATCGTGGCTGCCCTGCCGCCGTCTGCCAGCGTTTGCTGGATGTGCTGCAGCCAGGCGAAGTTGTCATTCCCCGCCGGCGGCGCGCCATACGGCCAGGTCGCCTGGGTTCTCTCCCGCACCGTCGAGCCCATGTTGAACGGCGGGTTCGTGACGATCACGTCAGCCCGGATCACCGGCCGGTTCCCGTGCGCCTCCCACGGAGTGGCCGTGCCGACTTCCAGGGTCGCATCGGCACCGTGCAGGGCCAGGTTCATTGCGGCGTACCGGAGGGTTTCCAGGCGCGGGCTCTCGCCGCGCACGTCCGCGTCCCCGCCCGCGGCGCCGGCGGTCGCGACCAGCAGTTCGCCCCCGCGGGCGTACGGATCGTAGATGCGCTTGATCCCGGTGGCGCCGGAGACGAGGAGGTCGGCCATGAGCCTGGTCAGCGCGGGAGGCGTGAAGAACTCACCGCTGCGCAGCGCGACCTGCTCCTCGTACCTGCTGAGGAGCTGCTCGTACGTCTCGTGTCCGAGGCTGGCGGAGAGATGGACGACCTGCCTGAGTTCCTGGACGGCACGTGGGGTTAGCCGCACCAGGGAGTCCTGCAGCCCCGGGGGCACACCACGGCGGCGCAGCGCCTCGTCGGCTGCGTGCCCGATGCACCGGAGCAGTTCTTTGGCCTGCCTCGCGCCACCGGTGCGCATGGCCAACTCGTGCAGCTTCGTCCAGCGCTTCCGCTCGGCCACACGCAGGAAATTGAGCGTGAGCAACAGGGCCAGGTAGTCCGCCATGGCGGCGGAGCCTCTGACCGCATCCGCCAGGGCCAACAGCTCGTGCAGCCGTCGTACGTACCCTCCGCTGGGCGAATCCCCGACTGCGGGGGGCAGCTCGTTGTCGGGCAGCCTGCGCCGGACCCGGTCGCCATAGGTGGTGCCGGGGGGCTCATCGCCGATCAATCTGTTGGCCGGGACGCGGCGCGTGTCCAGCCAGGTGAGCACGCTCTGGAGCTGGAAGTATTCCGCTTCCCCGGCCGACACTGGCTTGGGGAAGTCCGCGTGCCGCCTCTCCCAGTTCGTGACAGCCGGACGCGCCACCTTGGCCCACTCCGCGATCTCCGTCCGGGTGATCAGCCGGCGGGCGTTACCCGCCTCCGCTCGCATCTCTCGCTGCTGTGCCATGAGCACGACTGTAGAGGGGACGACAGGCCCCTGCCTGCTGAGCACTACAGGTGCGCAACCTAGGGTCAGCCGGTGTGCGGCTGCGCACGCGTCGCTGAGACTGTCACTATGCCCCTGATCTGCAGGAAAATTCGTTAGACGACATCCAGTCGATCTCACCGATGGAGCGGATTTCCAAAAATAGGATTAACAGATTGACGGGGCGATAGGACTCTATGAGATCAGATGTGTCGCGCCCGGTTCATGTACATGACCATATGGGGCAATCCCTATGCTCGGCACGTCAATCGCCGCCTCTGAACCGATCCGCCACGTGGATCCGGGCGGTCCCGCCCCTCTCTCCTCCGCGCGGCCAGCTGCATACCTCGGCGAGCTGTCACGCTCCCCTAGGCCGGAGAAGGGTCACGGCGCGCCGGTCATCGGAGTGGCACTCACCACTCGGCGGCGTCAGCGCAGTCTGTACGGGGCTCATACACCTGCAAGGCGAAGATCCTGAAGATTAGCGGCCGTCACACCTATGAGGGCAGCGAATACGACACCTGGACCTGGTGGTTACGCCACATCCAGTAATTCGGGCCCGCTTGCCGCCGAGCCGCGTGGTGGCCCGCCCGACGTGTATAGGACATGTACGGGATGATCTTTCCAGCGGTCTGAGCTGCATAGGGCGTTCACGCAGCTCACACCGTGTAAGTCAGCCATACGGCCACCGCTCCCCTGATCCGAAAATCAAACATTCGCCAGGCACGCGGCAGCAAACCTCATGTGGTGATGCGGAGCGAGGTCGTGCGGACCGTACTGGTCAGGCGGTGAGTTCGAGAGTGACGCGATAGCCGAGGGCTTCGAGTTCGCGGACGTGGTTGCGCTTCTTGTGGTCGAGGTTGGCGTGCCGAGCGTAGAAGTCGGCGCCGAGATCGATGAAGTGCGCATCGGGGTCGGATAGCAGGTACCAGATGATGACCAGGATGGAGCGGCCGACCGCGACGATGGCGCGTTTCTTGCCTTTGCGCCGGACTATCCGCCGGTAGTGCTCGCCCAGGAAGGTGTCGGTGCGGCCGACGACGACCGCGGCTTCGCCGAGGGTGCGGGCCAGGTAGCGGTTGCCGTGCCCGGTGGCGTTCTTCCCCTTGCGCTTGCCAGCTGACTCTTTCACTCCTGGCGCGAACTTCGCCCAGGAGGTCAGGTGCGCGGTGGTGGGGAAGCGGCTCATGTCCAGGCCGATCTCGGCGATGATCGCGTGCGCGGCGGTCAGGCCGATCCCCGGAACCTCATCCAGGCGCTCGACAGCAGCAGTGAACGGCGAGATCTACTGAACGAGTAAGTCCGTCGCATGTGGTGCCTGAGGGGCCACAGCGTGCTGGTTTCTCGGCGATGCCGGCGGCTGCGTGCCACGACGGTGGCATGCTCCTCGCTATGCATGAAGATCCGCAGGGCAAGGCAACACCGGGTTTGTGGGGGCGTATCGCGTGCACCTGGGCGGTCGCTTTCGCTGTGCTTCATTTCTACTGGGCGCTGGGCGGTGGGTGGGGCCTGAGCGTCTCGGCGGGACCTCTGGCCGCGGAACGCCCTGGGTGGTTCGTGGTGGTTGGCCTGTGGGGTGTGGGAGTGCTGTGCCTTGTCGGCGGCGTGCTGGGATGGCTTCTCGCCCGGCCGCGGCCTGGTGGCCTGGGTGGACGGGTGATCAAGGCGCTGGGCTGGTGCGCTTGCGCTGTGCTGCTCGCGCGCGGCATCGCCGTGGAGGTGCTGTTGCTGACTGACACAGCGGGCCAGGGGATAGACATAAGCCCGCAACAGCGGCTATGGACGCTGGTGCTGTGGAATCCCTGGTTCCTGGTCGGCGGTCTTGCCTTCGGCGTGGCCGCACGAGGGTTCAGAGGAGCGAAGGGCCCAAGTAGCGGTGCCGCCTGACGATACGTCGGGGAACGCGAAGAGGGTGTCCAAGATCGTTGTGTGACGAGTGACCTGGACGCCCTGCTGACCGCGCTGTACGTGAAGGTCGATGACGAGCTGGAGACCCGTCGCTGGATGGCAGGCCACCGCGGCTGACCGACGCCGAACTGGTCACTCTCGCGGTCGCGCAGGCGCTGCTCGGCTTCCACTCCGAGACGCGCCGACCGCGGTACGCAAACGCGCACCTGACGTCGATGTTCCCGTACCTGCCGCAGCAGTCCGGGTACAACAACGCGTTGTCGCTGGTGAAGAAGGCGATACGGATGCCGGCGGCGGACACGGACTTCTGGTTCGACACCCACTGGATCGCAGACTCCACGCCGGTGCCGTGTGGCATGGCCCGCCCAGGTCAGCTGTCCGCCGTGGTCGGCCGTACCGGGGCGAAGGTCGCCTGACCGGCGCGGCGGAAGCACCAGAGGCGACGGCCGAGTGCGACCGCCCCGAGCACGCAGCAGATGAGGCAGAAGAGCGCCAGCAGCGGCAGCAGCCAGGCGGTGACGATCCAGTACTGGAAGCTGAACGCCCCCCAGATCAGCGTCGGCAGCACCACGCCCAGCACCATCACCAGGGCAAGGGGCACGAGCCGCAGAACCAGCCTCGGCCGGCGCGCCGCGCGGCGTCGCGAGGCCCAGCGACGCGCTCGGACGACCGCGGTGACCAGCAGTGCGGTCATCCCCACCGTGAGCCCGAGCAGGACCGCGTTCACGACGGTGAGCGGGTTGCTCATCGGCGTTGCCGGTGCCCCGATCCGTTCGGCGAGAAGGTTGGTCGAGAGCAGGCTGGGATCGCCGCCGCTGTTGGTGAGGACGAGGGCGGCCACACCGGTCTTGGGCGAGAAGACCATGTCCCCGGTCCACGTCGCCAGTGTTCCGCCGTGGCCGATCACCGACGGCGGGGCGCCTGCCGTGACGGGGCGGGCCTGCCAGCCGAGGGCGTAGTCGCCGGCCTTCGGCTGGACGGTGTGCAACTCGGCCAGGGAGCCGGCACTCAGCAGGTCCGCCCCTAAGGTTCCCTGGTTGAACCGCAGCCACCGCACCATGTCGTCCAGGGTCGAGATCACCCCGCCGTTGCCGACGCAGATCCCCGGCATCTCCGGTGCCGCGACGGCGACCCCGAGAACGACCTCGTACCCGGACGGCAGGCCCTCGGCACGATCGGAACACCCCAGCGTCGAGCTGGTGCCGGTCATGCCCAGCGGCGTGAACAGCTCGGTGTGGAGGAAGGCGTCGAAGGACTTCCCCGACACCACCTCGACGATCCTCGCCGCGATCGAGTAGTTGGTGTTGTGGTACTCCGAGCGGGTGCCCGGATCGGCGGCCAGGGTCTTGTCGGCCAGCCTGGCCACGATTTCCTGCGCGCTGCGCGGAGGCGGGAACACGTACTCGTTGTTCGTGCTGTTCGACAGTCCCGAGGTGTGGCTGAGGATCTGGCGCACGGTGATCCCGGTGAAGCGGGGATCGGCCATCCTGAAGTCGGGCAGGACCTTGACGACCGGGTCGTCCAGGGAGACGCGGTCACGGTCGACCAGCAGCATGATCGCCGCCGCCGTCATCGACTTGCTCATCGACGCGATCCGGAACCGAGTCCGCGCCGTCACCGCGTCGCCGTCCCCGTCCCGGCCGCGGACGATCGTCTCGACCGACGCCCCGTCGATCACGGCCGCCGCGACACCCGGCGTGCCGTAGACGGAGCGGTAGTCGTCGACCAGTCGTTCGCCGGTGGCATGGGCCGGTGCCGTCCAGCCGAGCAGCAGGGCGACGAGCACACCTCCGAGGACGAGGAGGGAGATCACACGAGGAAAGCGCAGATGTAGGAAAAACACGACGTCGAACCTAGGCCGGGCGTCACCGGCCGACATCACCCGAAGGGGTGAGACGGCACCACCCGGCAGGATGGAATCTCAGTCAGGCAGATCGTTGCGACCCACAAGCCCGTTCTCGTACGCGTGGATCACCGCGTGCACGCGGTCGCGCAGGTTCAGTTTCTGCAGGACGGCCCGGACGTGCGACTTCACCGTGTTCTCGCTCAGCACCAGTTCCGCGCAGATCTCGCTGTTGGACCTGCCGCGGGCGAGCAGGCCGAAGATCTCGACCTCGCGTGGGGTGAGGCCGTCCAGGGCTGCCGTCCTCCGCATCGGCACCTGCCGTACGAGATCGAGGATCGTCGCGGCCACCCCCGGGGCCAGCGCCGACGTCCCGGAGGCGACGTCACACACGGCCTGGGCCAGGGCGGCGGGCCGGACGTCCTTGGTCAGGTAGCCGCTCGCGCCGGCCCGGATGGCGGCCACGACCAGTTCGTCATCATCGAACGTCGTCAGCATGAGCACCCGGGTCGCCGGTGCGATCTTGACGATCTCCGCCGTGGCGGCGACCCCGTCCATGCGCGGCATGCGGATGTCCATCAGTACCACGTCGAGGCGGTGCCGCCGGACGACCTCGATCGCGTCGCTGCCGTTCGCGACGTCGTGGGTGACCTCGATGCGTTCGTCGGCCGACAGCACCGTACGGAGCGAGGCCCGCAGCAACTCCTGATCGTCGACGAGCATGACACGGATCCCGGTCACGAGACCTCCTTCGTCGGCCTCATGACCAAGGTGCTGTGCTTGCTGATTCCCTCACTTCGTTCGGTCATTCCCCTCCTTCGTGGGGAGCCGCGCCCGCAGCACCCACCCGTCGTCCCCGTCGTCGATCGACAGGGTGCCGCCTGCGGTACGCACACGTTCCTCGATCCCCATCAAGCCGGTCCCCTGGCTGCCGACGTCGCGAAGCGCCTTGCCGCCGTCGTCGCGCACCTCCACCACCACCTCGGCCGGGGTCCAGCGCAGGCGAACGGTCACCTCGACCGGTGGTTCGAGGTGGCGCAGCGCGTTGGTGATGCCCTCCTGCACGGTCCGGACCGCCGCGACCTCGGCACTCAGGCTCAGCGGTCGTCGCTCACCCACCTCCGCGAACGTCACCGCATGGAGCGGGCTCGCCGCCGAGGCCACGAGGTCGGGGAGGGCATCGAGCGAGATCGGGACCTGTCTGGGCCGGGGATCGGCGCGCGGCGCCACGGTGGCCGGGCCCAAGGTGGCCAGCATCGCTCGCAGACCTTGGTGGGCGTCCCGGCCGGCCTCGGCGATGTCGCCGAGTTCGCGGCGGGTCGCCGGATCCGCCGTCGTGACCGCCGCGGCCTCGATCCGCGCGACCATGACGGTGACCGTGTGGGCGATCACGTCGTGCAGGTCGCGGCGGATGCTGGCCCGTTCGTCCGCGACCGCCGCGGCCAGTCGTTCGCTCTCGGCTCGTCGGCCTGCCTCGTGCCTGCGGCGTACCAGCAGGGCCGCAAGCCACACGCCGCCGACCACGAGCATCAGCAGCCCGCCCTCGACCAGGCGGGTCCACCCAGGGTCAGGGGGCAGCCGGGCCCACGCCACCAGCTCGGTGAGGACGATCCCGAGCGCGGCGACGGCCAACGCGACCACCGAGGACCTGACCGAGACCAGGCTGGTCAGCCGCCACAACGTCAGGGGGAAGCACACAGCCGAGGGCAGCATGCTCGGTGACCAACCCAGGAAGGGCATCGTCACCAGGACGAGCATTGCCAGCGCGCCGATCGCGTACCCCACCCACGGCCGTCGATGGGCCACCACCGCTCCCACATGGAGCAGGACGGCGGCACCCGCCGCAGTGAAGATCTGCCACAGGTCCGCGCCGAGGTGCCAGACGCCCGCCAGGATGAGCATCGTCAGGAGAGCCAGGACCACGTGCGCCACCACCGTCGTCGCCGGCCATGTGCTCCGGCGCTGGGAGGCTGTCACGGTCGTCGCCTTCCGGTGGGCTCGTGGTGGGGAGCCGTGCCTGGCTCGACGTGCCACAGGATAGCCAGCAGCGGGCAGGCCGATTCTGGCGCCCCGCCACGAACCCGCCGGCGAAGCCCGTCGATGAGCTGCCTCATCGAACGCCGAGCCGTCGAAGCGGCCGGCGTCCCAGAAGACCGCGCGCGGGCATGTTAACGACGTCTGAATCTTGACCCCCAGGCGTCGCCACGGGGTCAGTTTTCACCCGCCGTCGACAGGGCAGAACGTGGGGCGGGCGGGCAGGCGCTGTCCTGAGCTGTGGTCAAGCGGCGTGGTGGTATTCGCTGATCACGCTTGTGACGACGGGTCTTCGGCCATCACCAGGTTGCGGGCCTGCACCGTCCGGGGTGCGCAATCACGCCGGCGCGGGATCGCCCACACCGTTGAGGCCGCGATGATGTAGCCCAACCGGGCCAATTCGCCTTGGAGATTGCATGCCCGTCGGCCTCCTGAGGCCGATGCCGACGTGTCCGGTCGTATGGTCCAGGTCCTACCAGCGGACGTGGACGGCCGCGAACCGGCGGGGGCCGCTGAGGCAGTCTCGGCTACCTGCTGCCGTCATCGGGTCGGGGTCCGGGGGCGGTTCCACCAGAGGGAGAGGGACAGGGCCGCGGCGATGAGGATGGCGCCGCCGGCGGCGAAGGCGGCGGCTGTGTCGACCCGTTGACGGATGACGGTGAAGCTGCCGGGAAGGGTGTCGAGGGCGCTTTGGAGCTGGTCGGCGTTCTCAGCGCGGTGGTAGGAGCCGCCGGTGGTCTGGGCTATCCGCTTGAGTGCGGGCTCGTCGATGGTGCGGGGGTTACGGCCGCTGTCGAATCCGCCGCGGCCGCCGAAGCCGCCGCCCCGGCCGCCGAAGCCGCGGCCGTCGAACTGTGAGTTGTCGCAGACCATCGGGGCCGGGTTCGTGGTGCCGAAGCCGATGGTGAAGACGCGAACGCGGCGCAGGGCCGCCTCCTGGGCGGCGAGCTGCGGGTCGACGCCCTGGGTGTTGGCGCCGTCGGTGAGCACGACGATCGCGGCACCGGCGTAGCCTTCCCCGCCGCCGGGGTCCGCCCCGGTGGGGGCGACCGACGGGTCGACCCCCGCGATCGCGTCGATCGAGGTGAGCATGGCCTGCCCGATCGCGGTGCCGCGGGACACGGTGAGGCCGTCCAGCGCCTCGATCAGCGAGTCGGTGTCGTCGGTGGGAGGGACGAGCAGACCCGCGGTGCCCGCGAAGGTGACCAGGCCGATGCGCGGCCCGCCCCGCTGTGACTCGATGAAGTCCGCGGCGGCCTTCTTCGCGGCGATGATGCGGTTGGGGTCGACGTCCGTGGAGCACATGGAGCCGGAGGTGTCGAACGCGAGCAGGATCGTCGCCGACGTCCGCGGCACCGGGACCGACACCTGCGGGCGCGCGGCCCCGACCACGAGCAGCGCGAGCCCGGCTATGAACAGTGCCGCGGGGATCTTCCGCGTCCAGCGCGTACGGCCGGGCAGGGCGCTCCGTACGAGCGCGATCGAGGTGACGCGCACGGCGGCCCGCCGACGGCGGCGCCGCGCCCACTCGCGGATGGCGAAGATCAGCGGGATGATCAGGACTGCCGGCAGCGCCCACGGCCATGAGAACGACATTCAGATCACCCGTCCGGACCGGAGCACGGTGAGCGCCGCTCCCGCGGTGAGCAGCGCGAGGGCGAGCCCGATCAGCCCGCCGGCGAGGGGCAGCGGCTCATCGGAGACGGTGAGCCGCAGATCGATCGTGTCGGCGATCCCGTCGAGCCGCGCGGTGTCGGAGGCGGGGTGGTAGGCACCGCCGGTGGTCTGCGCGATCACGGCGAGGGTGTCCTCCTCGAGCGAGGTCTGCAGGTGGTAGCCGTCGACCCGCACCGTCGCCCCGGCCGTGGTGCCGACCCCGACGGTGTGGATGTGGACGCCCGCCCGCTGGGCCACGGTGGCGGCGCGTTCGACGTCCGCGCCCTGGTTCTGGCCGTCGGAGAACATCACGATCGTCGCCGACGGCCAGTAGCCGATGTCGGGAGCGGCGCCGTCGCGGCCGACGGTCACCTGCTTGCCGGTGATCGCCGACAGCGAGGCCATGATGGCCGTCCCCAGCGAGGTGCCGCCAATGATCTTCAGCCGGTCGATGGCCGCGAGCGCGACGGAGTGGTCGGCGTCGGGCCGTGCGGTGGTGAGCGCGCCCCGTTCGAACGCGACGACTCCGATGTCGACGCTGTCGGGCTGGGCCGCCACGAACGCGCGGGCCGCCCGCTGCGCGGCCGCCAGCCGGGTGGGCGCGACATCGTCGGCGCCCATGCTGTTGGAGACGTCGATGGCGAGGATGACGGTGCCCGCGGTCCGCGGCACCGGCACCATGGCCGTCGGTCCGGCGGTGGCGATCGCGAGTACCCCGACGCCGGCGATCGTCAGGCCGATGCCGAGGTACGCCTGGCGTCCGCCCGGCACAGCGACGCCGGCCGCGGCGAGCGCTGCCGTCCGGCGGCGCGCCGAGACGACGGTCGCCCAGACGAGCGCCGCCGTGACGAGCAGTCCGATGGCCAGCAGGAGCGGGGAGGACAGGGTCATGAGGCCGGCCTCACATGTCCGTCGATGACCTCGACAGGCCCGGTCATGGCGACCGGTCCCCGGTTCTGGCGACGACCTCGACGAGCGCCTCGGCCAGATCGCGGTCGGTGTCGATGCGGTGGACGGGCACCCCGGCCCGGCGCATGCCCGCCGCGAGCCGGGCGTCGCGGGCGTCGACGGCGGCGCGGAAGCGGACCCGCAGCAGCGGGTCGGCGGAGTCGACGACGAGTTGCTCGCCGGTCTCGGCGTCCTCGACCACGATCAGTCCGGCTTCGGGCAGCACGTCGTCGGCGGTGTCCACGATCCGCAGGGCGACCACCTCGTGCCGCCGGGCCAGGCGCTGGAGCGAGCGCTCCCAGTCGCCGTCGCCGATGAAGTCCGACAGCACGACGATGAGTGCGCGGCGGCGCGCGAGCCGTCCGGCCGCGTCGAGCATCTCCGCCAGGTCGGTGGTGGTGCCGGCGCGCGTCCCGGAGGCGCGTTCCAGCTCGGCGCCGATCCGCAGCGCGTGCCGCCGGGAGGTGCCGGGCGGCACGACGCGCGGCGTCCCGGTGTCGAACAGCAGGGCGCCGACGCGGTTGCCGCCCCGGCCGAACAGCCGAGCGAGGACGAGCGCGAGCTCGGCGAGTACGTCGTGTTTGCCGCGCCCCGGCCGGCCGGCCGCCATCGACGCCGACCGGTCAAGGACGAGCCACACCGTCAGCTCGCGGTCCTCGGTGAACACTCGCAGGTGCGGCTCGTCCAGCCGCGCGGTCACGTTCCAGTCGATGTGCCGGGCGTCGTCGCCGTCGCTGTAGGCGCGCAAGCCGGTGAAGTCGATCCCGGAGCCGCGGTGCGCGGTGCGGTGGGCGCCCTGGAGCCGGCCGTCGAGCCTGCGGACGACCTTCCACTCCAGGCGGAGCAGGAGCCTCTCGGGGGCGGTGGCCATGGCTCAGCGGTTCTGCAGGACGACGTCGGGCGCCCGGACGGCCCCGAGCACCCTGGTGATGATCGTGTCGGCGTCGACGTCGTCCGCGAGGGCCTCGTAGGACAGCACGAGGCGGTGGCGCAGCACGTCGAGCGCGAGCTCGGACAGGTCGTGCGGCAGGGCGTAGTCGCGACCGCGCAGGAACGCCAGTGCCCGGGCGCCCGTGACGAGCGCGATGGACGCCCGCGGGCTCGCCCCGTAGGTGACATACCGTTCCAGCTCGCCGAGCCCGGCCGTCGCGGGAGAGCGCGTCACGGAGACCAGCCGTACCGCGTAGTCGACGATCGCCGGATCGACGTACACCTGCCGAGCGCGGGCCCGCATCGCGATCAGGTCCTCGGCCGTCACCATCGGCTGCGGCGGCTCGGGCGGACGCAGCGCCCGGTCGACGATCGCCTGCTCTTCTGCCCGCGTCGGATAGTCGACGACCACCTTCATCATGAAACGGTCGACCTGCGCTTCCGGCAGCGGGTAGGTGCCCTCCGACTCGATCGGGTTCTCCGTCGCCATGACCAGGAACGGCTCGGGCACCCGGAACGTCTCGCGGCCGATCGTCACCTGATGTTCCTGCATCACCTCCAGCAGGGCGCTCTGCACCTTGGCGGGGGCACGGTTGATCTCGTCGGCCAGCAGCAGGTTCGCGAACACCGGGCCGAGCTCGGTTCGGAACTCCCCGGAGTGCTGGTGGTAGACCCGCGTGCCCACGAGGTCGGCGGGCACCAGGTCGGGGGTGAACTGGACGCGCTGGAAACTCCCGGCGATCGCGGCGGCCAGCGACCGCACCGCGAGCGTCTTGGCCAGGCCCGGCACGCCCTCGACGAGCAGGTGGCCGCCGGCGATCAGCGCGACGGCCATGCGCTCCAGCAGCACGTCCTGCCCGACGATCACGCGTTTGACCTCGAACAGCACATGTTCCAGCGGATGGGCCGACTCGGGGGACTTGGTCGAGGTCATGGTCTTCCTTCTCGTGAGGCTTCGATCAGATCTCGGGCCCGCCCGGCGGGCCGTCGCCTTCGCCGCCGCCCAGGGCCACGCCGATCGGCACCGCGAACGCGATACCGGCGAACGCCTCGTCTCCTCCCGGGTCGGCGATCGAGACGACGATCCCGATGACCAGGCCGCGAGCGTCCAGGAGGGGACCGCCGGAGCTGCCCGGGTTGACGGAGGCGTCGAACTGAATGAGCCCGCTCAGGTCGCCGTCTTTGGCGGACCGGTTCAGGCCCGACACGACGCCGGTGGAGACGCTGTAGGTCAGGCCCAGCGGATTGCCGATCGCCACGACGGGCGCGCCCACGGCCACGGCGCCGCCGAGCGTCGCCGGGACGACGATCTCCGGCAGCTTCGCGGGCTTGAGGGTCGCGACGTCGCGCTTGGGATTCGACGACACCACAACGGCCTTCGCCCTGGTGCCGTCAGCGAACGTCAGGTTGACGTCCTTTGTGCCTTCGACGACGTGGTGCGCGGTCAGAATCGTCCCGTCCTCGGCCGCGATCACCCCGGTTCCGAGCGACTTCCCGGCCTGGACGACCACCACCGACGGCCCGACCCTCTTGAAGACGTCGGCCACCGTGAGCGTCACGCTGGGCGTCGGCGTCGCGCTCGGCACGGGCGCGGCCCCTTCGCCGTTCCCACCGATACCTCCCAGCCAGTACGCCAGCACCGCCACGACGACAAGTGCGCAGCCCCCGACGACGAACCGCCGAGCCCTCCCGGCCGCGGCTCCCTGAGCGTCGGCCGCATCGGCCTGCTGCGGCACACGCTCCATTGCCCCATACTCATAAATCTCAGTTGAAAGTTCTACAAGCTCCGCCTGAGAACTCCCTGAGAAACCGGTCCCCGCAGCCCTACGCGCGCAGCACGGAGACGAGGGGGCGGCGCCAACCGCTCTGGCCAAGCCGGGGTGGAGCCTGCGGTGTACCTTGGGGCGGCATCGTCGTCGACGCCTACGCGTTATCAGGGGTCGAAGGCATCTGTAAGCCCGACATCGGGCTGTTCGAGGTCGCGGCCCAGCGCTGCGGCATGACCCTTGCGCCCGAGGGGACGGTCGGCGACCATCCGATTGCCGATCTCCGTACGGTCTGGATCAACCGAGCGACGCGGTGGCGTACAAGGAGCGACTGGCGGAGCTACCTTGTCCGCATGCGACGGATCGTCGGTTTATTCGCCATCGGAGCACTTGTTTTTGGAACAGCCGGGTGCACCGTTCCCAGTAACGGGATCACCGGCATCACCATTGACGCCACGGGAAACCTCGTTGTCGTTCTCGCCTGGTGTGGTCGCCAGCCCGACGCAGTGATTGTCTATCACGATCGTTCCGCTGAGGGGGCCGCCGCCCCTTCAGAGTACGAACCTTCCTCTGGCGGCTCATCCATAGAGGATGCCGTCTACGTCGCTCCTCGCATTGAGGGTGGGATCGCGTCTTTCCGCCTTGACGCACCCGACAGCGGATGGGAAGCCGTGCTCAAGCCTTCGGCGTTCGATTCGACCATCACCTACAGCGCATACGGTGCGACCAATGACAACAGCTATTCAACACGTCATGTCCGGTTTCGAATAGGTGATGCGGAAGAACTCAAGCGCAGGCCGGGCACCGTGCTCGACAATCGGTACGATCTTCAGACGGGGGAGGAGTCCAACGTGTTCGTGCCGCGGGCGGAGTTCGATCGGCAAGGCCAGAAGGAATCCTGCCTGGAGTGAAAATCCCCCAGTCCGTCGGCCGCGACACCGGAGAACGTTGATATCCGGGCGGTCCGGTGAAGAGAACCCGGCCGGGTCAGGGAGCATTCGAGGAAATGGCCCTGAAACGGGAGCCCTGTGCCGGCCGGGGTGAAGTGTCAGGGGACACCGGGCCGGAAGCCAAGGATTCTCAAGACGGAGCGTGTTCCGGACTGGCGGCGGCCACCGCCGCATCGGTCGTCGTCAGCGTGACGCCCGCCGAATCGGCCGACCCTGTTCGCATGGTTGCCCGGAGTCACAAAGATGTATCCATTCATTGACCGTATACAGGCCAAGTGAAAGGATCTGCCGACTCGACCGGAAATACGCCCCGGAGTGGCCTGTGAACGGAACATTCATCAGTGAATCTGGATTTACCCCTGATGGTAGTAAAACGCCCAAAATTCTCCCCGCCGGGATGGCCTTCACCTTCGCCGACATGCCTTTTAAGCTCGAAAACGGAAACGTCCGGATCACGATCGGCAGCGAGACCGGCTGGGTGGACGCCGCGGCGGTGGTCTCCGACGCCGACGCGGCCCAGGTCGAGGCACTCGTCACCACCGGATCCGCGCCGTCGATCCAGGACGTCACGAGCGTGCCGGAGTTCGCCGCCCACTGCGAGGCGGTGCAGTCCGCCATCACGGGCCTGACCGACGCCGTTCCCGGCCGGGCGATGCTGAAGGGGCGACTGGAGAAACACCTCGACCGGTTGTCGGGTCTCCTGCTGAAGGTCAGCGCCGTACGGAAGGTGGCCGAGCAGGCCACTCTGCACTTCGCCACCGAGGACAGCGCAGGACGGTGGCCGACCATGTTGCGGCTGTGGGCCGGCCGCACGGAAAAGGAGCGCAAGGCGGCGTTCAAATGCATTCCCCCCGAGCTCGCCGAGGCGTTCGCCGATCTGATCGAGGTGTACGCGGACGGGGCGGCGGACTTCGACAGCGCGGAGGCGGAACACAGTGAGCTGTCCATCACCCTTCGGGTGGCGCTGGACACGGCGACGCTGCGCCCGGGGACCTTTCTGACAGACGAGATGCAGGCGAAGGCGGCGTACGCGAAGCTGCACCTGCACGGACCGAACCTCTTCTCCACTCAGAACGGTTTCATGGTCGAGCTGCCCGAGCCCCGTGTCGCCAAAGGGCTCACCGTCCACTCCAACGACGTGGTCCTCGACAAGCCGACGGAAGTCCCCGACGAGAAGCTGCCGAAGGTGGTAAGCCTGACCCAGGAGAAGGAGAAGCTGTACCTCGGGGGCGGGCCGAGTGGCGACGACGTGTGCCAGGGAAGCCTTGGCGACTGCTACTTCCTGTCCCTGCTCGCGTCCATCGCCGACCACGACTCTGATCAGCTGAAGCGGATGATCAGGAAGAGCGAGTCGGCCTTCCTGATCACGTTCACTCGGACGATCTCCTTCATGGATCGATCGTTCCGGCTGCCGCAGCTCGTCGAGGTCGAGCCGCTCTTCGCGCAGAGCACGACCTTGGGTGCGAAAAACATCCTGCTGGGGGCCCGAGCCAGGGCCATATGCGGGAACTCCGTGGTGCGGCGCCGCAGGACCCTGGGAGGCGACGTGTACCTGGAAGAGGCGTTCCCGGTGACGACGGCCATCTGGGTGCCGATCATGGAGAGGGCGTTCGCCGCCTTCGTCGCCGCCTACGGCCTCTACTTCACCGACACTCCCACCGAGGACGCCCCGGAGGAGGACGGCTATCGCCTGATCCGCGAAGGCATGCAGTTCTCCGAGGTACTTTTCGCCTGCCTGTACGGTCACCGGCTCCGCTACAGCCGCGGCGTGAAGGTGGAACCGTTGGGCAAGGCGGTCGTCGAGCGCCCGGAGCGGCTCGACCTGGTGACCGGCGAGCTGTTCAACATGCTGCTCATGGTGGCCGATCAGGCGGCGAGTAACTCGCCGTGCATCGCGGTGCCGACCGCCTCGGTGAGCTGGCGAAAGGTCGGTGCGGAGCTGATCGCGCTGGGAGAGCGGTACGAGGGCCCGTTGTCACAGTACTTCGCCGAGATCGGGAAGAAGCTGCGGCCCGTGCTCGACGAGGAACGTGACACCGTCGCGACCCTGACAAACGATGCCGCCTTCCAGAACGCGTGCGCGCAGGTCACGAAGACTCTGCGGCCGCTCCGGCCGAAGGACCTCTGGGCGGACAGGGTCGTCAGGCTGCTCGCGTCGCTGGCGGAGCCGATGGCCGAGCATGGCCCGTGCCCCTACATCTTCGCCCGCCACGAGTACGCGATCAGCGGAGTCCGCCTGGTGCTCGCGGGAGACTCGCCGGCCCCCGACTACGTGACCAACCCCGCACTGGGCACCGCGCTGGTGAACGCGGCGTCACTCGCCAAGGCGGTCGCCGCTCTCGACCTCCAGAAGTCGACCGTCACCCTGCGCAACCCGCACCACCGAGGCTCCCCCGACCTGGACGGGAACCTCCCCTTCGAACAGAACACCGGGCTGTTCACCCTGTCTCTCCAGGAGTTCCTGAACTTCTTCCACGACGTCCAGTACGCCGTCGTCAGCCGCCACGCCTGACCACACCCGCATGGCCCGTCAAAGGTCCAGGCCGTCGGCCATGCCCGTGGCCGTCGCGGCTGAGGAGCCACGGCGATTCCGGACAGCCGTCTTATGGGCGTAGCCCTCGCCGGTGCGTATGTCGAGGATGGTCAGGGCGGCGGCGCGCAGTTGGGCGAGATGCCGAGTTGGGCGTAGGCGTGGACGAGCGCGGCGCCGGTCGCCGATGCAGCGTTCGGGTGTTCGGCGTGCCCGGGTCCGCTGATCGCGCAGCGGTCGGGGCCGCCGGACCCCTGGCATGGATGAACCCGGTACGCCTGCGCCTACCGTCACGATGACGGATTCGCCGACTGGCCGATCTTTATAGCTTCGGTTCGGGGCACGGCGCCCCGAAGGAGGCGGAGATGAAGATTCTGGTCGGCGCGGTGTTGGCGTTGAGCGTGATGGCGAGCCCGGCGCAGGCGAAGGACGGTTGCGCGCAGGCGCGAGAGGAGGTGTCGAGCATCAAGGGTTGGGTGTCGCCCAACGCCTGCTCGTTCATCAACAGGCAGATCAGTTTCGGCAAGGTGACCACGGAGAACCGGGTGCAGGCCTACGTGGACATGTGGGACGCCAGAGCGACGCTCTGGGAGCCGCGGGAGGCGGGCCTGCCCCTGACGCAGGGTCTGGACACGATCAGGGCGTCGATCGCGGGGACGCTGGCCCTGGTACCCGACTTCCGGTTCCGCGGCACGCGCATCGCCGTGAACGGCCCGGCGGTGATGTTCGAGGCGGTCAACGAGGCCACGGTGAAGGGTCACAAGATCACCTACCCGGCGGTGTACCGGGTCCTGCTGGCCGATGACGGCAAGGTGCTCCAGGGCCGTCGGTACTACGACCGTCACCAGATGTTCTCCCCGCTCGAGCCGAGCCTGCCCAACCTGTTCGGCGGCGTCACCGACAGCGGCCTGCCCGAGGGGGGCAGGCAGCGGGTCATGGGTCCCGACGAGCTGGCCGCCCGGGCCGCGGCGTGGAACAACGAGGACGTCGCGGCCCTGACGGCGCCCCTCAGCGGTGCTCCGCTGTCGGCCCCCGGGCTGGGCGAGCGCGAGCTGCGGACGGCCAAGGGCAAGCAGGACTATCTGACGACCTTCTTCGACCAGGTCAGCGATGTGAAGCTGCAGCCAGGCCAGGCCGTTCGGGTGCACGGCGCGACGTACGTGGAGTGGCACGGCACGGTCCTGCCGAAGGGGCAGAGCGAGCCGATGAGCTTCGGCATCGTTGAGCGGATCGCTGACAAGGGCGGCGTCTCGACGCAGTGGCGGCTCACCTTCGACCAGCTGCCGCTGATCGCCGACCAGGACAAGATCGACCGGCTGTACGGCCTGCTCAGGTGAGCGCGGCCGGCTCCGCCCGCGAGGTGATCCCCAGCTTGGGGAAAGCCTTGTACAGGTGGTAGCCGACGGTTCTGGGACTGAGGTACAGCTGGGCCGCGATGTCCCGGTTCGAGGCACCGGTCGCGGCCGGCCGTAGGGGGGAGCACGCTGAGCGGGTCATCCGCCTGGCGCGGAGCGGCGGGCACGTCGCCGGTGAGCCGCAGTTCGGCGCGTGCCCGCTCGGCCCACAGCCGCGTGCCGAGGCGGTCGAAGATGTCCGGCGCGGCTCGCAGCCGCCGGCGTGACTCCGCAAACCTCAAAGAGATCTTGATTGGGAAGATGGGCATCATGCCCTCGCATCAGGAGCAACTCCGCACCCGTTTGCGCACCGCCCCGCTTCAACCTCCACCCACGCCTTGGCAGCCGCCGGCCCCGACAGCGGTGGGTGGCCTATGCGCGTCATACGTATCTCCTGAGCAGCACAGCATCATGAAGGTGGGATTTTCAGCGCTGCTTTAACGCGGCCTGTACGGCGTGCACGGCCGCGGTTGGCCGACCAGGTGCTCGGGACCGTACCGGGAATGGATCTCCAGCGGTCTGACCTCCGCCTCGACCGGCAGGCCATCTGGGCTGGTGGTCATGTCGCAACAGGTCGGCGCCTCGACAGGCTTCAGCGCGTGGGTCCGCGCATCGATGGTCGGCCTCTATCCTGGGGTTTCCGCTTCGGCAAACGGTCACGGAAGATCGAGAGACCCTTGAAACAGCGGACTTTCCTCGCCGCCCGCATCGACCAGTGGTCACGAGAGCATCCCAGGCTGCTGGATCTGACACTGACCGGCTTGATGTGGCTGGTTTTCGGCCTGTTGAGTGCTCTTGCCGGGCCGCACGCCTTCCTCGTCGGCACCGCGGCCATCCTCCCGCTGGCCGTACGGCGACGCTTCCCGACTGCGGTCCTCGCCTGGTCGGCCGCGGCCTTCGCCGTTCAGCTCATGGTGGTGCCGATTCCGTTGCCGGCCAACATCGCGCAGGCGATCGTCGTCTATACCGTTGCCGCACATGTCGCGTCTCTGCCGATCCGCCTGCTCGCCCTCGGTGCCGCGCTCGCCGGCAGCGTGCTCGCCGGCCTCCGATGGAGCACCCCGCCTGAATACATGGCGAACGTGCTCACGAACGCTGTGTTCCTGGGGATCCTGTCCGTGCTGGTCTGGGTCATCGGCGATCTCGTCCGCGGCCGCCAGGCCAACATGAGTGCACTGCGTGAGGCGAGTGCCCGACTCGAGGAAAGCCGGTTGCAGCGCGAGCGGTTCGTCGCACAGCGGCAACGTGTTGTCGCGGCACGGGAGATTCACGACATCGTGGCCCACTCTCTCACCGTCGTGATTGTGCAGGCTGACGGCGCTGAGTACGCCGCCGAGCACGCGCAGCCCTGGGATCGCGCGGACGCGGGAAGGGTCTTCGCCACGATCGGGCGTACCGCGCGTTCGGCCCTCACCGAGGTACGTGGCGTCATCGAGGTTCTCCGCGACGCCGAACCCGACACCGGCACCGGCACCGGCGGGCCGGACGAACCGCGCGGGGCCGGGCTGGGAATCGCCGAGCTGCGGCAGCTCGTGGACTCGGTACGGGCGGCGGGACTCACCGTGGATGTCGACGCCGAGCCGACCGTGTTCGACGATGTTCCCACCGCTATACGATTTGCTGTGCTCCGTATCGTCCGGGAGTCACTGACGAACGTGTTGAAGCACGCCGGTCCGCATGCCACAGCGCACGTGGTCGTCGCGAGGACACAGGGATGGATCATGGTTCGAGTCGAGGACGACGGCGTCGGTGTCCGTCGCGCCGACGCGACCGCGGACCACGTTGCCGAACCCGGCTACGGCCTCGACGGAATGCGGGAGCGTTTGCGCGCCCTGGGCGGAGTGCTGGAGGCAGGTCCACGCCGTGGCGGCGGATTCGTGATCGATGCCGCGACCCCCGTCACCGTTCTATCGCCTTCCGCGCGACCTGCGAGCCTTGCCACCCCGTCGGGCGGCATGGGGCGAAGCGGCGAGTGATGAGTCCCGACCGCCTCATCCGCGTCTTCTTGGTGGACGACCAGGAGCTGGTGCGAACCGGGTTCGGGATGATTCTCGACGCCACCCCGGATCTGCGGGTCGTCGGATCGGCCGCCGACGGGCAGACGGCCCTCGACGCCCTGCGCCGGCCCGAGCACCGTGCGGACGTCGTCTTGATGGACATTCGCATGCCGGGTCTCGATGGCGTGGAAACCACCCGGCGGCTGCTGGCCGCACCCGACCCGCCACACGTCGTCATGCTGACGACGTTCGACGACGACGAGCTTCTCGTCGCTGCCCTTCGAGCTGGAGCGGCTGGGTTCCTGGTCAAGGACGCGGGCGCGGCGGAACTGCTGGCGGCGATCCGGGCAGCCGCCGCCGGGGAGGCGCCTGTCGCGCCGAGGCTCGTACGTCGCCTGATCGACTCGTTCGTCCTCGCGCCGCCGACGACCGAATCCGCCGAGCACCCGCCCGCCACCGCGTCCAGGTTGGAGCGTCTCACCACCCGTGAACGCGAGATCCTCGCCTCGGTCGGCCTGGGTCTCACCAACGCGGAGATCGCCGCGCGGCTGCAGTTGGCGGAGTCGACCGTCAAGACGCACCTCGGCTCGGTGCTGCGCAAGCTCGAACTACGCGACCGTGTTCAGGCGGTCATCCTCGCGCGGACGCAAGGGCTGACCGGCGACTCGCGGCGGACCGACTGATCCCGATCGCGAGGGCACAGGCCGTCGTGCCGATGAGCACGAACAGCCCGGTGTCACCGGCCAGGTACTCGCGCACCACCACGGGCTGCTCAGTCGAGATCGCGTGCTCCAGCAACAGGGCGAAGGTGGCGTTGTGTGCGAAGTGGGCCAGCACGACCGGCCACACGCTCCCGGACATGACACGCAGGTACCCGAAGAGGAACGAGAACGCGATCACCGAACCGCTGAACAGCAAGAGCACCAGGCCACGGTTCCCTTCGCTGTGGTAGTACGGCGTGAACAGGATGTACGGCAGATGCCAGGCGATCCACACCAGCCCGACGACGAGCATCGCCGAGCGCTCGCCCAGGAACGCGAGCCGTGGCTGCAGGTAGCCCCGCCAGCCGACCTCTTCGGCGAACGACAGGATCGGCCCGGTGATGGACACAGCGATCACCGACTGCAGCCAGTCGCCCTGCGGCGCGGAGAACCGGGCGAAGCCGAGCGCGACGGCGCCCGCGGTGGCGAGCAGGCAGACACCGGCGGTGGTGGCGACCGCGAGCGGCCAGGTTCGCAGGCCGAGCCGCCCCATACCGAGCCGGCGCCATCCGTCTCTGGAATACCCCTCTCGCGTGATGACGAGCAGCATCGCCATCACGACGAGCAATGGCGATAAGGCGAGGACGAGCCCTTCGGCGATGTCGGCGGTGCCCAGCGAGATCGTGAGCGTCAGGACGATGAAAACGATCGACGTAGCGCGATCGGAGAGCCGTTCGAACACGGACAGACCTTCTTTCGGGGAACTGACCTGGCCCAGTGTTCAAGAACGCGCCGCCGCCGCCATCCACCGGCAGTCCGAATTTCGGCCGCTCTCCACCCGGCCCTTCCTCCCGTGGGACTAGCACCACCTGATTTTGCCGGCGAATAGCAGCAGCGTTTGCCGGTCAGTTTTGACAGCAGTCGGGGGTTGCTCGGGTCCGGAATGTCGGTGAGAAGTAGCAGCACCCCGAGACTCGGTACTCGCACCCCGGCAACGGTGCCGCCAGGCAGCAAGGTCAGTAGAGGCTGATTGTTGCGAACTCGAACGACAGCGTGACGACGCGGCTCAGCCAAGCAGGTTCTTCGCGAAGATCCACTCCAAGCCGTCCTCGCCGGCGATGTCGAGGTGTTCAGCCCGTACCAGGCCAGCGCGCACCGTCACCCGTTGAGAGGCGGTGTTGGCCGGGCGCACACGGGCGATGACCGGCAGATCGGGAACGCATTCCGTCACCCGCTCAACCACCGCGGTCGCGGCCTCGCCGGCCACTTGTTAGGATACGACTGTATCCATTCGGGAGATGAGGTCACCATGCGAATGCCTGACCGGCCGTCCGCCTTCACCAGCGACTCTGCCCGTGACAAGTACTACGCCGTCTATGACCGAGTGCTCGGCGAGCTGTGGCCGGTGCCGGTGGACGCCATCGACGTGGAGACCCGCGCCGGCATTGTGCGGATCCACCGGGCCGGGCCCACTGAGGGGGATCCCGTGGTGCTCCTGGCCGGTGCCGGCGGGAACGCGTTGGCCTGGTACCGCTACATCGAGCCGCTGGCGCGCACGCGCCCGGTCCTTGCCGTCGACCCTCTCGGCGAGCCAGGCCGCTCGGTTCAGAGGCGGCCGCTCGCGACCGGTGCCGAGGTCGGTGGCTGGGTCACCGACGTACTGGCCGCAGTTGGAGCCGAGCGCGCGCACGTGGCGGGTTTCTCTGCCGGTGGCTGGGCCGCAGTGGAACAGCAACTCGGCGGGGGCGGCCGGGTCGCGGCGCTGACGCTGGTGGACCCGGGCGGCTTCGCGCCGTTGCCCAGGCGGTTCATCCGCTGGGCCCTCGCCGGCGCCATCGCCTCCATGCTTCCTCGTACGTTGCGACACCGCATGGCCGGCGTAGTGGACAACGGGGTGCTGCGCGAGGATGGGCTGGTGGAGCTGATGCGGGTCGGCTGGTCCTTCCGCAGGCGCGTGCCCATCCCGCCCGCCTACACCGACGAGCAGATACGCGAGGTGTCCGTACCCGTGCAGGTGCTGCTGGGCGCCCGCAGCGCACTGTTCGACGCGCAGGCGCTGGCCGCGCGGCTGGCCGACATCGCGCCGTCCTGGCGCGTGGAGATCGTGCCCGGCACCGGACATTCGCTGCCCGTCGAAGCTCCGGACCTGGTCGCCGAGCGGATCCTCACCTTTCCCGGCCAGGCGCGGCCCAGGACCGCAACGCCGAAGCACAGCACGAACAACAGGTAGGAAACGGGCATGCCCCGACAGGTGGATCATGATGAGCGGCGGCGCCAGTTGACCGAGGCGCTGCTGCGCATCGCCAGCACCCGCGGCCTGCAGGCAGTGTCGATGCGTGAGATCGCCGCCGAGGCCGGGGTCTCGCTGCGCGTCGTCCAGTACTACTTCACGAACAAGCAGGCCCTGCTCGAGTCCGGCCTCACCGAGCTGGGTGCCCGCATGGACCGCCGGGTCAAGCAGCGGGCCGCCGCTGCCGCGGGCGAGCTGACACCGCGAGGCGTTTTCGCCGCTGTCCTCGGCGCGATCCTGCCCTTCGACGAGCAGAGCAAACTGGACTCTATGGCCTGGACCGCCTACTACACCGCCGCCCTCACTGACCCGGCGCTCGCCGCGGTCGGGCTCACCCTGCCCAACGCACTGGAAAACTTCCTCACAGTACGGTTGACCGCCGCGCAGCAGGCCGGGGACATCGCCCCCGATCGTGACCCGCGTACCGAAGTCGCCAGCCTTCTGGCTCTCGCCAACGGCCTGACCTCCAGTGTCCTCAGCCGACAGCGCAGCCACGAGGCCGCCATCAAGATCATCGACTACCACCTGGACCGCCTGTTCGGGCCGGCAGCGGCTTGACCCAGCGGGACCACGGGCAGAAAAAGGGTCAGCCGGCGGCCTTGTTCGCGACGGCGGCTGCTTCGGCCTGGGCGCGGGTCCGGGCGAGCCGATAGGACTCGGTGCCGGTCTCGATGATGTTTCCGCCGTAGGTGAGCCGGTCAACGATGGCCGCGCATAGCCGGGGCTCGGTGAATGTCTTGGTCCATCCATCTGGGGGTGGCACATGTTCCTGAATCGGATCTGCGGGCGGCGCTGGGCGACGTAGGTGCGGACCATCCCGTACGACGCCCCGGCCGCGTCGTGCTCCTCCACCAGCAGGTCGAAGATGCGTCGGGCGGTGTGCCGCTGCTTGGGCGGCGCGCCGAGATCCACCCGCAGCATCTGATCGATCAGCGGCTTGAACCGGTCCAGCCGAGACGGCCGGGGCGGCAGCGGCTTGCGCGGCTCGGGCCAGACCGAGGCCAACGCCTTCTCCACGGTGCGAAAGCCCACATTGTGCTTGCTCTGGATGGCCCGGATGGACAGCCCAGCTCGAGAATCGCGGCGGATCGCCGCGTACAACTCGACCTTGGACTTGGGCTGCACCAGCGCCACCTCATCCCGCGAAGCACACCAATGCTCTCACCGCAAGCCCCCAAGCGCTGTTACCTCTCAGCGACATCGTCTTCCAGCGGAAACGATCGCTGCCGCAAGAGACCGGCAAACGCTGTCACTTGTCACCGACAGAACCAACCACCGACTCAAGAAGGTCGATCGGTCATCAACTCGGTGCGTCAGGACCGGACACGGCCATCCCGTCGTATACGCGCCGTTGCGGTACGAAGCCGCGCGCCGTGCACCTCTCAGCCACAATTGCGCACCTTGTTGATTCGCCGGGGAGAGCAATGGTCAGGCCTGGCCGTCTCCCGGCAGGACGCGCGTCCCCGGGCGAGCGGCCTCACACCAGCGGATGCACCTCGGGGTGTGCCTCCCACCAGCGTCCGAAGAGAGGATTGTCGTACGCATGGTCGATGAACGCCGCGGCGAGGCCGCGATAGAGCGCCCCGGCGGTCGCATCGCCCAGGCGGTCCCTGTGCCACGCGACGAGCAGCCGTGCCACCTGTGGCTCTCCCATGAGCGGTCGTACGACGGTGCCCGGCGCCGCGGTCCAGCAGGGATCGACCAGCCGCACGCCGTGCCCGTCCGCCACCAAGGGGCGGCCGGCGCCGCTCGGCGCCTCGAAGCGTAACCTGGGTTCGAAACCGGCCGCCCGGCACGAGGCCCGCAGCGCGGCAAGGGAGCCGTCGTCGGCTCCCGGAGGGCTGATCCACGCCTCGTCCTTGAGGTCGGCCAGCCGGATCTCCTCGTTTCCCGCGAGCGGGTGCCCCGCCGACAGGGCGACGAATATCGGATACCGGTATACCAGCGCCCGGCTGGTGACCGGCGGCGTCAGCGTGACTTCGAAGCCCTCGATGACGCCGAGCAGCGCCGCGTCGAGCCGCCCGTGCGTGAGCGCCTCCGCCAGCAGCGCCGTGGAGGGCTCGATCCGTAGTGAGATCTCGCGTCCGGGCAGGACGTCGCCGACCCGGTTGACGATGCTGCCCACGCAGCCGACGTGGACCGAACCCAGCCGCAGGGATCGGGCCTCCGACGGCCCATGCAGGTCGCCGAAGAGCGCGTCGACCTCGGACAGGACGATCCGGGCGCGGGCGATGACCTGGCTGCCAAGCGGTGTCGGCTCCACCCCGGAGCGGCTGCGGACGAAGAGCTCGCCCCCGACGAAGGTCTCTATCCGGCGCAGCAGGTTCGTCATGGCCGGCTGGGAAAGCCCCACCTGGGCCGCCGCCCTGGTCAGGCTGCCCGACTCCGCTATCGCACAGATCATACGGAGATGACGGATATCGAGATCCATAACCGAGAATTATGCGGCAATTAATGACCAGCACCTGAATTTTCGAGCAAAATTCATTTTTCCCCTTACGCATGACTGCTTCTTCCTCCTTCCCCACCAGCCTGGGGATGCCCCGGCGCTTCGTTCCGGCGCGCCGCGAGTCCGGCCACGGGTTCACGGCGGCACTGTCGGCGGCACTGTCGGCGGCACCGTCGGCGGCACTGTCGGCGGAAGGGCGGGGGCGGCGGTCACAGGTGGGGCACGAGCGGCACGAAGACGATGGCATCGAAGCAGCCTGCTGAGCCGGACGAGCAGGTACGCGCCCGCGACCAGGCCACAGCCACGATAAACGGGCCCAAGGCGCACATGTCGCCGGACCGCCGCTCGATTCGCCACCAGGGGGCGGGCGCCATCGTGGCCGCGCGACCAGACTGCGCGCCGCAGGTTCCGGGCCGGCCACGTGTGCCGCACGAGGCCGGACGACACCCGCTTGTCCACGCCGAGCCAACCCGCTCCGCCGCGGCTCAGGCTGGACTGCAACGGGGTCATAACCAAGACCTATGCGCGCCTTTATGACCGCTGGTTTGGTTTCGTCACCAAACTACGGGCGGCAACACCTCTTCGCTCTCCGAGATCCCTGAGCCACGTGGCCCGCCGGTCCGACAGGACCCGGCGGAGCCCCCGCCGCGTCCTGGCCCGTTCCGGCCGCCGCGGCACCCCCTGTCACATCCAACCTCACGCTCGTTCTTCCACACCCCCCGGAGGTTGCTCGTGGGAATCACCCCACCCCTGCGCGCGCTCAGAAAATCGTCACTGACCGCGCTCGTCCTCGTCCCGGCCCTCGGCCTGGGACTCGCCCTGCAGCCGGCGGCCGCATCGGCCGCCACCGAGCCCATCGCCAAGCCCGTCGTGACGGCATCCGCGGGTAAGACGCCGCCCCCCGCGCCGGCGCTGCTCGCGACCGACGGCACCGACCACGTCCAGCGTTCTCCGCTCCCGGTCAGCGAACGGGCGCCGATGCCCTCCTCCAATGAGCGGCTGCGCCATGACTACGATCGGCCCGAGCCCGCCCCGGCGCACCCGCGCCCGTCCATGAAGGAGAAGGCGAAGTCCGCCGCCACGGTGCAGGCGGCGGCCGTGTGCGCCGTGAGCGACTTCACCAGCCGGACCGGAAGCGCCCTGGTCCAGCAGATCAAGTCCGCCACGACCGACTGCGTCAACACCCTGTTCAGCCTCACCGGCAGCGACGCCTACTACGCCTTCCGCGAGGCGCAGATGAGCAGCGTCGCGTACGGCCTGCGTGACAACGGGTCGTACTACCCCGGTGACAACTCCACCGGCACCGCTCAGCTCGTGCTCTACCTGCGCGCCGGCTACTACGTGCACTGGTACAACGCGTCCACCGTGGGCACGTACGGCTCATCGCTCAAGACCGCGATCGAGGCGGGCCTGGACGCCTTCTTCGGCAACTCCAAGTCCTCGACGGTGAGCGACGCCAACGGCGAGGTGCTGGCCGAGGCGGTCACGCTGATCGACAGCGCCGAGGAGAACGACCGCTACCTCTACGTGGTGAAGCGGCTGCTCAACGGCTACAACAGCTCCTACAACGCGAGCTGGTGGATGCTGAACGCGGTCAACAACGTCTACACGGTGCTCTTCCGCGGCCACCAGCTCCCGGCGTTCGTGACCGCCGTCCAGGCGGACCCCAGCGTGATCGACACGCTGTACGGTTTCGCCGACAACAACTGGAACCTGCTCGGCACCGACCAGAGCTACCTGGCGTCGAACGCCGGCCGGGAGATGGCCCGCTTCCTTCAGGAAACCGCCCTGCGGTCGAAGGTACGGCCGATGGCCAAGGCCCTGCTCGACCGCGGCGACATCTCCGGGACGACCGCGCCCATGTGGGTCGGTGTCGCTGAGATGACCGACTACTACGACAGGGCCAACTGCTCCTACTACGACACCTGCGACCTGCAGGCGCGGCTCGCGGCCGCCATTCTGCCGATCCGGTACACCTGCAGCTCCAGCATCACGATCCGTGCGCAGGCCTTGACCTCCGCGCAGCTCACCACCGCCTGCAACAGCCTCAAGAACCAGGACGCGTACTTCCACAACCTGGTGAACGACGGCAACCGACCCGTGGCGAACGACAACAACACCACCATCGAAGTCGTCGTCTTCCACTCCAGCACCGACTACCAGAACTACGCCGGGACGATGTTCGGCATCGACACCAACAACGGCGGCATGTACCTGGAGGGCGACCCGGCCGCGGCCGGTAACCAGCCGCGCTTCATCGCCTACGAGGCGGAGTGGCTGCGGCCCGCGTTCGAGATCTGGAACCTCAACCACGAGTACACCCACTACCTCGACGGCCGGTTCGACATGTACGGCGACTTCACCGCCGGCATCACCACCCCGACCATCTGGTGGATCGAGGGCTTCGCCGAGTACGTGTCGTACTCCTACCGGAACGTGACCTACGACGCGGCGATCACCGAGGCGGCCAAGAAGACGTACCCGCTCAGGACGCTGTTCGACACCGACTACTCGCACGATACGACCCGCATCTACCGCTGGGGTTACCTGGCCGTGCGGTACATGTTCGAGAAGCACCCGGCTGACGTCACCACCGTCCTCGGCAACTACCGGACGGGCAACTGGAGCGGCGCCCGCACCTTCCTGACCAGCACCATCGGCAACCGCTACGACAGCGACTGGTCGAGCTGGCTCACCGCCTGCGCGTCCGGCTCCTGCTCGGGCGGCGGCGGCACGAACAAGCCGCCGACCGCGAACTTCACCTTCACCGTCAGCGGCCTCAACGCGACCTTCACCGACGCCTCGACCGACTCCGACGGCACGATCGCCTCGCGCTCGTGGGAATTCGGCGACGGCACGTCCTCGACCGCGGCGAACCCCACCCACGCGTACGCCGCGGCGGGCACCTACCCGGTGAAGCTGACCGTCACCGACAACGGCGGCGCCACCGCGTCGACCACCAAGCAGGTGACCGTGACGTCCGGAGGCGGCACCCTGCCCGAGTGCACCTCGTCCGACACCAGGGAACTGGGCAAGAACTGCCGGCGCGGCAACGTGTCCGCGACCGCCGGTAACCACGCCTACTTCTACCTGTACCTCCCGGCCGGCACTACCAGGATCGTCATCACGTCGTCTGGCGGAACCGGGAACGCCGACCTCTACTACAGCCCCAGCACGTGGGCCACGAAGTCGGCGTACACGCAGCGGTCGACCAACTCCGGCAACAGCGAGACCCTGACGATGACCAACCCGGCGGCCGGCTACCACTACATCAGCCTGTACGCCACCACCGCATTCTCCGGGGCCTCGGTGAAGGTCGAGTACTGACGCTCACCGTCGCCTCATAACGGCTGATCATCCATGCCGGGACCGGTCCTCACGTCCGGTCCCGGCTCTGCGATTTCATATATGGACTTCGGCATCCGCCCGCTCTACCGGACGCTCACGACGTTCAAGGCGGAGCCGGGCGCGGCCGGTGCGGAAATCGTCCCGGACCTCGCCACCGACCTCGGCACCCCCGGCGAAGGTGGCAAGGTCTGGACGTTCACCCTCAAATAGGGCGTGAAGTACGAGGACGGCACCCCGATCCGAGCACAGGACATCAACCAGGGGCTGCGCCAGACCGTGGTCGACGACCGGCTCATCGACAGCAGGGGCGAGGATGCCACGTCGGCCGGTCTCCTACGGCGACGCGACCGCAGCCGGCCTGGCGAAGATCCTGCCCCGCCCGCAGGTGAAGTCCCGGCCGGCCAGCGAGATGTCGGGCTGCACCAGACTGATCGGCTTCAACACATCGGATAAGGCACGTGTCCGAAGAAGAGCCGGAGAAACCTTCTCATCCATCTGATGACGATCGTCTAAGTTGTCAGTGATGCTTTGAAAAAGTGCGATCGGGGGTGTTCGCGGTGACCCCTGGACGGCAGGCGGGTCGCGGTGCCGACGGCACGGAGGTCGCCGACGGTGTCCTCCGGAGCCGCGATCGGGAACCTCCCGTCCCGGTACGGACCCGGGCGAGGCGCCGTCCCCGCATGATCGCGGCCGTGCTGCTCATGGGAGTCTGCGCCTGCGGGCCCGCCGCGCCACCGTCGGCCACCGACGGACAGGCTCCGAGCGTCCCTTCCGGAGAAGGTGCTTCGCCGGAGTGGCTCGGCCCGTCGGAGACACCGCCACCCGTGCCCTCTCCCGTTCGGAAGGCCGAAACGCCTTTCGCCCGGGCCTATCCCCGGGCCAGGATCCTGTGGATCCCCGCCAAGGACACGATGTCCCGTTCCGTCGTCGGCGCCCTGCCCGACGGGCGGCTCATCGTCCGCAAGTTCTCCCGGTACCTCCCGTACCTCGACCACGTCGACATCCTCGACCCCGTCACCGGCCGCAGCACGCTGTTGCAACGCAAGAACAGGGAGTCGTACACCGCCGCCGCCGCGGCGCACGGCACGCGCGTGGTGAAGCTGCTCGGAAACGACGAGCCGGGCGGATGGATTCTCGAGGTCACCGACATGCGCACCGGCCTGACCCGGCAGATGACGAACACCTGGGGCGTTCCCGGGGGGTACTGCGGGACCGGCTGGCAATACCCCATCGACCTCCAGTTCCATCGGGGCGAGCTCTACTTCTCCCGGTGCGTCCCCAACAGCTCCGGAGACGTGGGCGTCTACCGCATGGGCCCCGGCGACAGGACTCCCCGGCTGTGGCTGCAGGGGCTGTACGACATCGCCTGGGAGGGCGACACCTTCCTCGCGAGGTCCCCTGTCATGGTGCCGGATTCATCGGATCCGGGGGAGTTCACCGGCTCGCCGCCGGCCCGCTACGGCCCGGACGGGGCCAGGCGCGGCGTTTCCGATCCGGCCTCGTACATCGCCCGGGTGGGCAGGGACCGGGATCGCCTGGAGTACGGCGACGGCACCGTCGCCGGCCTGAGCCCGCGTGCCAAGAACGTCGACATCTCGCGGCACGGACGCTTCGCGGCGTGGCGCGAGGACGGGACCGGATGGCTTCTCGACGCCCGGACACGTACCGCGGTGCGCCTGCCAGGCCGGGAGACGGACAAGGTGAGCATCTCCAATGCCAGGTACCTCCATTGGAAGACGGCGGGCGGCTACCACGTCCTGGACCTGGCGGCCCTGAACGACCGAGGTTGAGCGTCCTCGGCTACGGCGGAGACCGGAGCCGGGACGTGCGGCCGGGCCCCCGGCAGGCAGGTCGGGCGGTATCGGAGCGCCGTGGTAGGCCAGGTTCATGGTCAACGAAACTGAAGGCGTGATGTCGCCAAGGTGAGGCCGGTTGCGGTCAGGCATCCGTGGACGAGGTCGCTGCGGTACTGGAGTTTGCGAAGTCCTCGACGCGGGCTGCCGAGCAGGTGGTCGGGGTCGGTGAACCGGGAGGAAAAACCAATGTGCGCGGAGTGGTTCGACTGAGTATCGTGCTTGCCATGTCGAGCCCAGAGGCATCCAAGGTGGGGGCTTTCGGTCACCCGTCAGCCCCCTGAACCACTGAACAATCCTGTTCTGCCGCACGGTGGCGGCAGATGACAGGAGTAGTCGGGCCGCTGACCGCGGTGACGAGACGTTTCATCTGATCTCTCATCACCTCGGAGTTTCTCGATGCCTCTACCTCTCTATCTGCTTGCCATGGCGCTCTTCGCCATGGGCACGTCAGAGTTCATGCTCGCCGGCCTGCTGCCGGACATCGCCGCAGACCTCGGCGTTCCGGTTGCGACGGCGGGACTGCTCACATCGGCCTTCGCCATCGGAATGGTGGTAGGCGCCCCGCTCATGGCGGGCCTCGCGCGCCGGTGGCCACGGCGATCCAGCCTGCTGGGCTTTCTCGGCCTGTTTCTGGCCGCACACGTCCTCGGCGCCTGCACCGGCAGCTTCACGGTTCTGCTCGCCACCCGAATCATCGCAGCGCTTGCCAATGCCGGCTTTCTGGCGGTCGCGCTCACCGCAGCCGCCGAACTGGTCCCCTCCGACCGGAAGGGCCGGGCCCTGGCCGTCCTGCTGGCGGGCACCACGGTCGCCACCATCGCAGGGGTCCCCGGTGGTGCCTTGCTGGGGACACTGCTCGACTGGCGCGCCACCTTCTGGGGGATCGCGATGTTGTGCCTACCCTCGGCGCTCGGCGTAGTGCGTGGCATTCCCGCCAAGACAGCACGGCCAGACGAGCCGGCAGGCCCGGATCTACGTCGGGAGCTCACTGAACTACAGCGTCCGCGACTGCGCCTGGCCCTGCTGCTGGGCGCGCTGGTGAATGCCGCGACGTTCGGCACTTTCACCTTCCTCGCTCCGATCGTCACCGATGTCACCGGGCTGGATCCGCTGTGGGTCTCTGTCGTGCTGGTGCTGTTCGGCCTAGGGTCCTTCGTCGGCGTCACCGTCGCCGGGCGGTTGTCCGACCAGCGGCCCGGTGTCGTCATCGCAGTCGGCGGGCCGTTACTGCTCGGCGGCTGGGTCACCCTCGGCCTCGTCGCGTTCAACCCGATCGCTCTGCTGATCCTCGCGTTCACCCAGGGTGCGCTCTCCTTCGGCCTTGGGAGCACGCTGATCGCACGCGTGCTGTATGAGGCCGCAGGAGCGCCGACCATGGCAGGCTCCTACGCCACCGCCGCTCTCAACGTCGGGGCTACCGCCGGTCCCGTCATCGCCGCAGCCACGTTGAACACCTGGTTGGCCGAACTGGGACCCGTCTGGGTCAGTAGCGCCTTGGTCTCGGTCGCACTCCTCCTCGCTCTGCCCTTTCGCCGGGCGCTGCCCGTAGGAGAGTTGGCGGAGTAGCTGCCCCGGTTGTCGTACGAGCTCACCCAGGTGCCGGCGGAGACGTCTTGTCGATTCGTGCCACGGATTCGCACACGCCGGCTCCCGGGTTGGCGGACACGTCCGGTCAAGCCGATCCGCTCGTGTGACTCCAACCCCTTTCCCAAGAGATGTTGGAAATGCCATAATCCCAACATGTCTTGGGAAAAGGGTGACGGCCTGGTGCCGCTGCGTGCGCTGGCGAACCCGCTCCGGATCCGCATCGTGTCGCTGCTCACCGGCGCGTCCATGTCGGCCACCGAGGTCGCGGAGGAACTGGGCATCGCCCACGCCTCGGCCAGCTACCACCTGCGCCAGCTGGCCGAGGCCGGCTTCCTGCAGCAGGTGGACGAGCGGCCGCCACCGGGCGGCAAGGGCAGACCCCGTCGGCTCTACCAGTACGACCCCTCCAGCGGCGCGCGGCTGGACCGCGCGAACGGCCGGCAGCTCCTGCACGAGGCGCTCACCACCGACCTGGCACGACGCCTCGCCCAGACCAAGCTGCAGCGCATGTCCATGGACGCCGAGGTATGGCTGGATCGCGCCGTGTGGGAGGAGATCGTCGGGCTGATCGAGCAGGCGGTCGCGCTGGCCCACGACAAGGCCGGGCCGCCCCGCTCCGACGACCGGGTCAAGGTGAGCATGACCGCGATCCTGCTGGAACTCGACGACGTGCGATGACCCGCCTGCTGATGGCGTGCGCGGGAGCGTGCTTCCTGTCGCTCGGGCTGCTCATCCCGACGATCCCCAAGTACGTCACCGGCCCGCTGGACCAGGGGCCGGGCCTGGTCGGCGGTTGCTTGGCGATCACGGCCGGGTGCGCCGTGCTCTTCCGCCCACTGGCCGGTCGGCTGGCCGACCGGCTCGGCCGCAGGGCGGCGGCCTGCACCGGCGCCGCGCTGCTGGCGGTCACCTCCTTCGCCGTGCTCATGGCCGAGTCGCTGCCGCTGTTCCTGGCGTGCCGGGCCGTCGCGGGAGCGGGGGAGGCCCTGACCTACGTCGGTCTGGCCGCCGCGGCCAGCGATCACGACCGTCCGGGTGCCGCGATCAATCGCTTCTCCGTCGCGGTCAACGCCGGCCTGCTCGCCGGACCGGCGCTCGCCGAGGCCGGCCATTCCGTCGCCGGCCTGCGGGCCACATGGGCGCTGTCCGGAGCCGTCGCCCTCGCGGCCTTCGTGGCCTGCCTGTTCCTGCCCGCGGGCCCGGCCGTCGCCGGCGATCCCGCCGGCACGAGGAAGGCCGGGCCGCTCGTGCATCGCGCGGGACTGCGTCCCGGGCTGGCGTACTGGGCGTCGGTGTGGGGATACACCGCCTTCGGCGCCTTCCTCCCGCTGCACGTCGCCGTGCTGGGCGGCAGCGGCAGCGGCCCGCACTTCCTCGTCTACGGCTGCGTGCTGCTCGCCGTGCGGCTCGGCGGCCAACGATGGACGGACCGGATCGGCCCGCGTGCGACGGCGACCGCGGCCCTGCTGGTCACCGCGGCCGGGCTGGCCCTGCTCGTCGCCTGGCCGTCCGTGACCGGGGCGCTGGCCGCCGCGGCGGTGATCGGCGCCGGGCAGGCGCTGGGGCTTCCCGCATTCCTCACGATGGCGGTGACCGGTCTGCCCGCCGCGCAGCGCGGCTCGGCGGTGGCCACCACGACGGCGTTCTTCGATCTCGGGTTCATGACGGCCGCGCTCGCACTGGGCGCCATCGTGCAGTCGTCCGGCCTGGCCTACGGCTTCGCCGTCGCGGGCTGCGTGCCGGCCCTGGCGCCGCTGCTGTTCCTCTCCCGCTCTCGCAAGGTCCGCAGGACATCCCCCCAAGGAGACAGCCATGACCATTCCCACCGCTGAATTGGCCGGCTACGCCGACGTCGTCTTCGACATAGCCGTACCGGTCGTCGCCGGCGACCGGGTGCTGATCAACGCCGAGATCGAGCACGCCCCGCTCGCCCGCGCCCTGGCCGAGGCGGCATACGCCCGGGGTGCCCGCTATGCCGACATCTGGTATTTCGACCCCTACGCGAAGCGATCCCGGGTCCAGCACGCGGACGCGGCCACCCTGAGCGAGGTCCCGGCCTGGCTGGACGCGCGCAACGAGGAGCTGGCCCGCCACTGCGGCATCCTGCTCAACATCCGCGGCGTCGCGGCCCCGGATCTCCTCGCCGGGCAGGACCCGGTACGGGCGGGCCTGGACCGCATGCCGTACCTCACGTCGAGGCAGCGGCTGCAGCTCGGCAGCCTCGTCCGCTGGACGATGGTCCCCTGCCCGACCGCGGAATGGGCGCGCGCGATCTTCGGGGAGCCGGACGGAACCCGCCTCTGGCAGCACCTGCGCCCGATATTACGGCTGGACCGGCCCGATCCCCGCGCCGCCTGGGAGCAGCGGATCGCCGAGCTGCTGAGCCGCGCGGAGGTGCTGAGCAGGATGCGGCTCGACGCCGTCCGGTTCGAGGGGCCGGGCACCGACCTGACCATCGGCCTGCTCCCGGACGCGCACTGGACCGCGGCGCGCCTCGAATCCGTGCGGGGGCACCGCTTCCAGGCCAACCTCCCCACGGAGGAGGTGTTCACCACGCCTGACTACCGCCGGGTGGAGGGCACCGTCCGTTCGACGCGGCCACTCGCGCTCAACGGGAGCGTCATTCGCGACCTGGAGCTGACCTTCACCGGTGGGGTGGTGACGGAGGTGAGGGCGAGTGCCGGCGCCGACGTGGTCCGCACCCACCAGGCGACCGACGCGGGCGCGGCCCGTCTGGGCGAGCTGGCCCTGGTCGACGGCTCGTCGCCGGTCGGGCGATCGGGCCTCACCTTTCTCGAGACCCTGCTGGACGAGAACGCCACCTGCCATCTGGCCTGGGGTGCCGGCCTGCCTCCGGGCGTGCCCGAGCACCTGCGCGAGCGGGACGCCGCCGGGCTCGATGCGGCCGGGGTCAACCTCTCCGGCGTGCACGTCGACTTCATGGTGGGCGGCCCCGACGTCACCGTCACGGGGATCGGGCATGACGGCGGCGCGATCGAGTTGCTCCGCGACGACGAGTGGCAGGTCTGAGTCGAATCCACGTAGGACGGCGCGAGCCGCGCGGGATCAACGGACATCGCCGTCGGTACCGAGGAGCGAACCTCTCCGTACCGACGGCGATGAGGCCCCATCGCGAGTCACCTCCACGGACCCTGTCACGCGGACGGCCGCCGTCACCGGCTCCGGGAACTACCGGGAGAACCGCGTCGCGGTCTCCCCCGCGTGATGTGTCGGTGACGGCGCATATGGTCGGGGGATGGCAGAGACGCTGACCGGTGTGGGTTCCCGGCTGGAGCCGTTCCGGACCGAACTGACCGGTTACTGCTACCGGTTGCTCGGCTCCGGCTTCGAGGCCGAAGACGCGGTGCAGGAAACGCTGCTGCGTGCCTGGCGGGCGTTCGACCGCTACGACGAGCGACGGGCGTCGCTGCGTACCTGGCTCTACGGCATCGCCACCAACGTCTGCCTCGACATGCTGCGCAGCACGCAACGCCGGGCCTTGGCCATGGATCTCAGCCGGGCCGCGGACGGCGGGCCGAGCATCGGTGAGCCGGTCTCGGAGCGGATCTGGATCCAGCCGGTTCCAGACGGTCTCGTGCTGCCGATGGACGGCGATCCGGAAGAGCTGGCCGTGCGGCGGGAGACGATCCGGCTGGCATTCGTCGCCGCGCTGCAGCACCTGCCGCCCCGGCAGCGGGTGGTGCTGATCCTGCGCGACGTGTTGCGGTGGAAGGCCGGGGAGGTCGCGAACCTCCTGGAGACCACCGTCGCGTCGGTGACCAGCGCGTTGCAGCGGGCAAGGTCGACGCTCAAGACGGTCGACGTCATGCCCGGTGAGCCGTTCCGGCCGTCCGATCCCGCCCAGCGCGAGCTGCTCGCCCGCTATTGCAGCGCGTTCGAGCGTCACGACATCACCGCGCTCGTCGCCCTGCTGCACGAGGACGCGACGATGTCGATGCCGCCCTTCACCTGGTGGCTTCGCGGCCGCGACCGGATCGAGCAGGCGCTGCTGGACCCGAACGCGTCCTGCGCGGGCGCGCGCCTCGTCCCGGTCACGGCGAACGGCTCGCCGGCGTTCTGGCAGACCAGACCCGGCCCCGACGGCGTTCACGTGCCCTTCGGGCTGGTCCTCCTGGACGTGTCCGAGGGTCTGATCAGCGGCATCACCACATACCTGGACGCCGACCGGCTGATCCCGCTTTTCGGCGCTCCGGCCGAGTCCTCCCGCACACCGATGAGTTTCGTGACGCCACGGCGTATCACCCTGAACGGCTAGTCACAGCAGACCGGAGGAGCGGACATGACGACTGTCCAGCCCATCATCATCACATCCGACCTGGATCGACTGCGAACCTTCTACGAGCGCCTGCTCGGCGCGGTGGAGGTGAGCCGCTTCCCCGACGACGGGCCCACCTTCTTCGTGAACCTGAAGCTGGGCGACTCGGAACTCGGACTGGTCAACAAGGCGGCGACCGACCTGTCCGCCCCGCAGCGGATCCTGCTGCGCGTGCAGGTCGACGACGTCGACGGTCTGCTGGACCGGGTCGAGTCGGCCGGCGGACGGGTGCTCGGCCCGTCGACCGACATGCCCTGGGGAGAACGCGTGGCCCACATCCACGACCCTGACGGAAACAAGGTCAACCTGACCCAGTACCTCCAAGAAAGCGCCGGATAACTCAGGCGATGACGCGCTCTGGATCCTTAGCCGACCCCACTCTGACCAGGGGCGGAACAACGGGGAACCGGATGTGAGCGCCACGCGCCCGCCGCTCGCCTGAGCCGGTCGGCGAAAACCCGGTCCGCGATGCGCGGGAAAGGCCCCGGCAGGCCGGTGAAACCCCGCCTGACCAGCGTGGTGGCCCGGCAAAGAAAACACACCGTAGCCGGCCATACGAACACCGTGAAATATCGAAACCGATGGTTGAAAAGATTCAACTCGCTGACTATGCTCAAAGTAAAGATCCAGTCGACAAAAAGAAAGGCGAAGTGTGAGGCTTCGGAAAAAATTACTTCGAGTGACTTCAGCGGCAATTCTGGCCGGGGCGATGTTCGCCTCCGCACCGGCATCGGCTTCCGCAGCGCCGACGCCGGGCGATGTGCAGATACTTGGATGCGGCGCCTACGAAGGAGCCGTGAAAAAGCAAATCATCTACTGGTACGCGCGGGTCTACAACGCGTGCGGCTCATCGAAACAAATGCGCGCGGTGGTCAACGGGTGGCCCGACGGCCCATGCGAATGGGTGGGCGCGTACAGTCGCGCGGATCTCTACGCCGGTGTGTACCAGCCGAGCGGCACCGCCGACTGCTGACAGACGGCACCGTCTACGACCCGGTTCCGGCGGTGGGGCTCCGGACTCGGCGGCCATTCCCCATTTCGTGGTTCAGGTGATCGTCCCTCGCGATGTGGAGGTCTGGCGCCTCGCCGCCATTCTTGTGTGACGGGCCCTCCCGGAACCCCCCGAGAGGGCCCGTCACTGTTTAATCGGGCTCCCGCAGCAGAGATAACGGTAAGACAATCAATCGAAGCCTTGAGCCCCGGAGCCGATGCCGCCGAGTCGGTGTTCTCTTTTTCAGGTCAGGGTGGTCGTGCGGAGCCATTTCGTTTCCGGCTCAGTCGAAGACGGAGACGCGGGTGCGGTGGTGCCGTGGCGTGTCGATTTCGTCGATCACCGCCACCGCGAGGTCCGCATAGGACAGCTGCGCCGATGCCGATCGCGGCACGGTCTCTCCCCCGATCCGGTAGCGGCCGGTCCTGGGACCGGCCGAATCCAGCAGCGCGGGCGGGGTCAGCATGAGCCAGTCGACCGCGGTGTTCCCGGCCGCCCGGAGCCGGTCCAGGCCGGCCGTGTGCGCGATGGCGAACGGCCGGATCTCAGCCGGGAAGACCGAGGGATCGTCCATCACCAGCTGCCCGTGGGCGTCGCGGAGGTTCGCGAACAGTCCGACCAGAACGAGCCTGGGCACGCGCGCTTCCGCCAGGCCGTGCAGCAGGGCGTCGGCCGCCTTGACGAAGAACTGCGGGTCGAGGCCGGCGAAGCCCTGCTCCGGGCCGGAGAACGGGCTCACCCCCTGAACCGCGGCATCATGGCCGGGCGCGATCGAGGAGATCGCCGCCACGTCCGTGACGTCGCCCCGCACCACGTGGACGCCGTCCGCCTGAATGTCGCGGTACCTGTCCGGATCCCGGACCACGGCCGTGACGTGATGTCCGCGCCCACGTGCCTCAGCCGTGATCGCCCGTCCCGCCCGGCCTCCCGCCCCGAAGATGACGATGCCGCTCATGTCGCTCCTGTCTGGTCGCGTATGTCGCCGCCGGACAGAACGGTATCCAGGGGATACTGGTTACCTCAAAGATACTGGGATAGCCTCGCGTTCATGGTCGAACCCCTGGACCCGCAGATGTTCGACCCCGTGTGCCCGTCCAGCGCCATGCCGATACGGATCGGCGACAAGTGGACCGCGATGGTCGTGCTCTGTCTCGAAGGCGGCCGGCGGCGGTTCAACGAACTGCGGGGACCGCTGCGCGGCATCACCCCGAAAGTGCTCACCCAGACCCTGCGGGCGATGGAGCGCGACGGTCTGGTCACCCGCACCGCGTACGACGAGAACCCGCCCCGGGTCGAGTACGAGCTGACCGCGCTGGGGCGCAGCCTGCTGACCCTCATCGCGGCCGCACGCGCCTGGAGCGGGGAGCACCTCCCCGCGCTCCTCGAAGCCCGCGACGCGCACGACTCCGCACCCGGCCCGTCACCGCTGGGATAGATCGCCCGAAAGGCTACGTGCGGTCCTGGTGCGGGAAGGTGGGGAGGGTCGGGGGTTCGAAGTCGGCGCCGGTCCGCGGGTCGCCGGTGGACTGGGTCAGCAACAGGCGGGTGGTCTCCAGCAGGTGGTCGTGCATGGCCTGCGCGGCGCCCTGGTTGTCACGGGCCCGGATGTTGTCGAGGATGCGCTCGTGGACCCGCCAGATGTCGGCGAGAGTCCGCGTCTGGGTGGTGGACAGGCCCCGGGCGGACATCTGGGCGCGGGTCGTCGCGACGGACTGGGTCACCCGTGCGTTGCCCGCCGACTCCAGGATGAGCTGGTGGAACTTCACGTCCTCCTCCTGGAAGAGGCGCTCGTCCCCGGCCTCGCCCGCTTGGCGCATCTTCTCCAGGGCCGTGGCGACCAGTGCCATCTGGGCGTCGTCCATCATGGTCGCCGCGCGGTACACCGAGGGGACCTCCAGCAGGAAGCGGAGCGAGTAGATCTCCTCGATGTCACGCGTGGTCATCTGGAGGATCCGGACACCGCGGCTGCGCTCGAATCTGACGACCCCGTGTGTGGCCAGCTGGAGCAGGGCCTCCCTGACCGGGGTTCTGGACACGCCGAGCTGGGCCGCTATCCCCACCACGGAGTGCAGCGTCCCGGGAGCCAGCTCACCGGTGATGATGGCACGGCGAACCACCTCGAAGGTCCGGGCCGTCAGCGATGCCTGGTCCACCGAAATCTGTTCCATCCGACAAGACTCCCGGGGGGATCGGTCCGGCGCCCGACTGAATGATCAGGCGCCCCTGGTTGGGCAAAAAGGTACCACGCGCACAGTAGTGCAGCATGCAACATGCAGCATTACTGCTCTGCGGGATCAGAGGAACGACAGATCGGCGCCCTCACCCGCGGGGAGAACCGTCTGCGCGTACAGTCGCCGCCAGCCTCGCTCGGGCAGCTCGGGCGGGGTGAAGTCCGCCCGGCGGCGCTCAAGCTCGTCCTCGTCCACCAGCAGATCGAGCCGTCGCGCCTCGACGTCCAGCCTGATGAGATCGCCGTTGCGGACGAGCGCGATCGGCCCTCCGGCGGCGCTCTCCGGGTCGCAGTGCAGCACCACGGTGCCGTAGGAGGTGCCGCTCATCCGCGCGTCGGAGACCCGCACCATGTCCCGGACCCCGGCGCGGGCCAGCTTGGCCGGGATGGGCAGGGCACCGGCCTCGGGCATGCCCGCGGCGATCGGGCCCGCGTTGCGCAGCACCAGTACGTGGTCCGGGGTGACGTCCAGATCCGGGTCGTCCAGGATCCGCTGCGCCTCCTGCGCCGAGTCGACGACCAGGGCGGGGCCGGTGTGGTTCATCAGGTGGGGGCTCGCGGCGGCGGTCTTGATGACCGCTCCGCCCGGGGCCAGCGTGCCCCGGAGCACGGCCAGGCTCCCCGCGGGTCCGAGCGGGTCCTCCAGGGGGCGGATCGTCGTCTGCCAGTCCTCCCGCGCGGGGGTCTCGGCGAGCAGCGATTTCAGGCTCTCCCCGGAGACCCCGACGGTCTCCGCTTCGAGCAGCGGTTCGAGGACCTTCAGCAGCGCGGGAAGTCCTCCGGAACGGTGGAAGTCCTCCAGGTACCCCGAGCCCGCGGGCTTGCAGTCGACCAGGAACGGCACCTCGGCACCGATCACGTCGAAGTCCCTGAGTTCGAGCTCCACGCCGGCCCGCCGGGCCACGGCGAGCAGGTGGATCAGCGCGTTCGTCGAGCCGCTCATCGCCGAGAGCACCCGGATGGCGTTGCGGAACGCCGCGGGGGTCATGATCTCCTTGGGCACCGGGCCGCCCGACCGGGCGAGCTCGACGGCGCGGCGGCCGGTCTCGGCGCCGTGCCTGAGCCGGGCACCGGTGGCCGCCGGGGGCGTCGCGCCGCCCGGCAGCATCATGCCGAGGGTCTCGGTGACGCAGGCCATGGTGGAGGCGGTGCCCATCACCGCGCAGGTGCCCGCGGTCGTCACGAGCTCGTTGCGCACACTGGTGATCTCGGCCTGGTCGAGTTCCCCGCCCCGGTGCCTGCCCCAGAAGCGCCGGCAGTCGGTGCAGGCTCCGAGCCGCTCACCCCGCCAGCTGCCGGTCATCATCGGGCCGACGACCTCGAGCAGTACCGGCTTGTCCGAGGAGGCCGCGGCCATGAGCTGAGCCGGCACGGTCTTGTCACACCCGCCGAGCAGCACCGCGGCGTCCATCGGGAGGGCGCGGATCATCTCCTCGGTGTCCATCGCGAGCAGGTTGCGGAACAGCATCGTCGTCGGGGAGGTCAGGATCTCCCCGAGCGAGATGGTGGGGAACTCCATGGGAAGGCCACCGGCCTCCAGGACCCCGCGCTTGACCGCCGCCAGCAGCGCGGGCATGTCGCGGTGGCAGGTGTTGTAGTCGGAGGTGGTCACCGCGATGCCGACGATCGGCCGGTCCAGCGCCTCGTCGTCGTACCCGCTGGAGGCCAGGAAGGCACGCCGGAGATATTTGCTGAAACCGTCATCACCGTAGGACGTACGACTCCGGTCGATGACCGATTCAGTGGGTTTGGCGTGCATGGTGGTAATGCCTCCGGGGGTCAATCCGATCAGGGAAGAATGGGGTCGCGTCAGGGGCGGAGCGGCATGGCCAGCGGGCGCATCGGGGCGCCGGTCGCGCCGCGCAGTTTCATGGCGGCGGCCACGAAGGCGAACTCGTAGAGCCGCTCGGCCGAGATCTGCTCGCAGTCGACCACCTCCATGATGGGGATGCCCGCCTCCCCCAGCAGATAGGTGTGGACGACCTGCCAGTTCTCCTCGTCCGCGGCGGGCATCTGCTCCAGGGCGAGGGTGTCGCCGCCGATGACCGACGCGCCCAGGTGGGCGAGGAACCGCGCCCCTTCCAGGTTCAGGCCGGGGCTGTTGTCGATGTAGGCGTCGATCTTCGGCCACGCGCGCATCCGGCCGGTACGCACCAGCGCCACGTCACCCGGCCGGAACTCGACGTTCTGGCGTCGCATGGCCTCGCGCAGGTCGTCCGCGCCGATCCCGTGGTTGTCCGGGAGCACGTCGACGTCGTGCAGCGCGGCGATGTCGAACAGGACCCCGCGGGCGATGATGGGAGGGATCTTGTCGGCTCCGCACTTGGTCCAGTGCCGGGAGGTGATGTGCTCCTCGGCGGAGAACCCGTTCCAGATCCGGCCGTTGTACCCGAAGTGGTTGAGGGTGTCGATGTGCGTCCCGCAGTGGGTGTACATCGAGATCGCGTCACCCGAGTAGGAGACCAGCTCGTTCTGCGCGCGACCCATTCCGGTGATGTCGTCCAGGACGGTGCCGGCGGGCGTGTGCGTCATCCACTGCTGGAAACCCGGATCGCCGGCCTTGGTCCACGAGGGCATCCCGACGAAGTAGTCGACCGACAGGTCGATGACGCTGCCGCCGTCCGCCCGCCGCAGCACCTCACGTGACGCCTCGGGGGTGAGCAGGTTCAGCATGCCGATCTCGTCGTCGGGACCGAATGGGCTACGGGTGACCTCGCGGAACTTCGCGCAGTACGCCGCGATCCTGTTCCTGGTCGCCTCGCTGATGAGTGCCGGCCCGCACATGTGGTGTCCGCCTTCCTGTTAACGGTCCGGGGTCACCGGACGGGTGATCTCGCCGTACATCTCGGGGCGCCGCCCGGAGAACACCGGGAGCTCGAACTCGCCCGGCCTGATGATCAGCCTCTTCGTCCGGGAATCCCGGACGTCGATCGCCGCCCCGAACAGCCCTTCCTTCTCCCCCGCGTCCACCAGCACCGTCCCGGAGGGGGCGATGATCTGACTCCTGCCGATGAAGCGGGTTCCGGACTCGGAGTCGGCTCGGTCCGCGACCGCGAGATGGACCAGGTTCTCCAGGGCGCGCACGCGGACCATGTGGTCGGCGAGGATGTCCGCTCCCTCCGGCCAGTTGGTGGGCATCGCGATGACGTCGGCGCCCTGCAGCCCGAGCTCGCGGGCGGATTCGGGGAAGCGCAGGTCGAAGCAGATCATCACGCCGACCCGGCCGAAGGGGGTGTCGACCACCCGTGGCGCCGCGTCGGTGCCCGGGTCGACGAACCGGTCCGCGCCCAGGTAGGGCAGGTGCTGCTTGCGGTACCTGCCGATGATCCCGGTGGGTCCGAGCACCAGGGCCGTGTTGTGGACGCGTCCGTCCGCCTCCTCCAGCAGGCCCACCACCGCGTGGGTGGAGTACTCGCGGCAGGCCTCCACGATGCGGCCGATCCTCGGGTCCCCCGCGCTGATCGCGGCGGCGTGCGTCTCGGCCCGGGAGCCGAACAGGTACCCGGTGAGCACGCATTCCGGGAAGACCACCAGTCGCTGCCCGGTCGCGGCACCCTCTCGCAGGGTGTCGACGACCCGCTCGACGTTCGCCGCCACATCGGTTCGGTCGACGCCGACCTGAGCCACGCCGATCCGGATGCCGGTTTCGGTATCTGCGCCGGGCAAAGTGCCACCCCTTGGGTCCGCCGTGAGTTGAGTATGCCCCAGAGTGGCATGCAACATGTTGCACGTCAACGCAGTACTCATCATTGACATGCAGCGTGCTGCATGCCAGTCTGGCCGACCAAATCGGACATTGTGCTTGAGAGGGATTGAGTCGTGCCGGAAGTAGTGATCCTCAGTGGCGCCGGAGGCGGGATCGGCGCCGCGACGGCCCGCGAATGCGCGGCAGCCGGCGCGTCCGTCCTACTCACGGATCAGCGGGTCGAGCTCGTCGAGCGGCTCGCGGCCGAACTCCGCGCCGACGGTGCCGACGCCGTGGCACACGGGCTGGACGTCACCGACGAGGAGGCGGTCGCCCATGCGGTACGGGTCGCCGTCGACCGGTGGGGCCGGATCGACGGGCTGGTGAACTGCGCCGCCACGATCGTGGCGAAACCGCTGGTCGACACCACTCTTGACGACTGGAACCGGGTCATGACCATCAACGCGACCGGGACCTTCCTGCTGTGCAAGCACGTGGTGACCGCGATGCTCGCCCAGCGGACCCCCGGGGCGATCGTCAACCTCTCCTCGATCTCCGGGACGGTCGGCCTGCCCAACCAGCCCGCGTACTGCGCCTCCAAGGGAGCGGTGCTGCAGCTTTCCCGCCAGATCGCCGTCGACTACGCCGCCGCGGGAATCCGGTGCAACGTGGTCAGCCCCGGCTCGGTGGCCACCGAGCAGCTGGCCACCTACCTGCGGTCCCAGCCCGATCCCGAATCCGCCCGGCAGAGCCTCATCGCCGGCCACCCGATCGCGCGCCTGGCGGATCCGCACGAGGTGGCCAAGGTGGTCGCCTTCCTGCTGAGCTCCGCCGCCGGCTTCATGACCGGCGCGGACGTGGCCGTCGACGGCGGCTACACCGCCATCTGAGCACGGATTTCCAGGAAGGGACTCGAAAAATGTCTCGGCATACGACCTTGCCTCCGGCGGAGCGCGCCGGTCCTGGTGGGCTGCTCGACCTGCGCCGCCTCAAAGGCGGCCGGTTCTCCTCGATCTGGCTGATCACGCTGCTGCTCTTCGCCGTCAGCCCGCTGATCTCACCCGGCAGCCTGTCCGGATCCGCCGTGTTGTCGATGCTGCCGTTCGCGGCGGTGATGGCGATCGCCGCGCTCGGGCAGACCCTCGTCGTCTCGCACGGCGGCATCGACCTGTCGGTGCCCGGCGGGATGGCGCTGGCCGCGGTGCTGGCCACCAAGCTGCCCGCGGTGTCGGGCGTCCCGGTCTGGGCGGCCGTCGCGCTCGGGCTGGTCGCGGGCGCGCTGAGCGGACTGGTCATCGGCATCGCCGTGGTCCGGCTCTCCATCGCGGCGTTCGTGGCCTCGCTGGCGGTGAACTCGATCCTCATCGGTGTGGTCCTGCAGGTCTCCAAGGGCTTCCCCGCGTCGGCCGGTCCCGCGCTGAGCGCGTTCGCGGTCGGCTCGGTGGCCGGTATCCCCAACCTGCTGCTGGTCGCGGTCGTGGTGATCGGCCTCGCGCACTGGGGCATCCGGCACACGGTGCTCGGCCGGCGCTTCATCGCGGTCGGCGCCGGACGGCCCGCGGCCCGGCTGCTCGGCCTGCCCACCGGCTCCTACGAGGTGGGCGCCTACGTGGTGGCCGGAATCTGCTACTCGCTGGCCGGAATCCTGCTGGCCGGCTACCTGCGCACCCCGGACATCCTGCTCGGCGACACCTACCTGCTTCCCACCATCGCGGCCGTCGTCCTCGGTGGCAGCCTGCTGTCCGGCGGCATCACCAACCTGGCCGCCACCGCCGTCGCCGCGCTGTTCCTCACCCAGCTGAACCAGGTGGTCCTCGCCGCCGGCGCGTCCACCGCCACCCAGCTCCTGGTCCAGGCCGGCGTGCTCGCGCTCAGCGTGGTGGCCCGCGGAGTGCCCTGGAACTCCGTCCGCGCGCGGCTGCGAAGCCGCTCCCTCGAACCCGCTTCCACGCTGTCCTCGCCCTAGAGGCCTCCCCCAACAGGAGATCACAATGTCCCTCACCAAAACCCGCCTGCGGGCCCGTCAGTCGGTCGCCGTCCTGGCCCTCGCCGCCCTCGGCGCGGCGGGCTGCGCCGGTGGCCCCGGTGAACCGGCCGCCGCGAACGGCGGTGTCGAGGCCGTCTACAACGACGCGGCCCGGACCGGAGACGTCTCCGCCCTCCGCCCCATGGCGGACTTCTGCGGCACCAAGCCGGTGAAGGTCGCCCTGGCCGACGGCACCGGCGACAACGCCTTCCGCAAGACGGCTCGCGCCGAGTTCGAGGACGAGGCGAGCAAGTGTCCCAACATCACCGTACTGCCGTACGCCGACGGCCAGAACAACCCGCAGAAGGCGATCAGCGACGTCAAGGCCCTGGTCGCCCAGGGTGTGGAGGCCCTGGTGGTCTTCCCCGACGCCGGCGAGGCGCTGCTGCCCACCCTGCGTGAGGCGTACAAGGCGGGCGTGCAGGTGGTGCCGTGGACGGCCAACCCCGGTGGCAAGCCGGGCACGGACTACACGACGTTCGTCGGCCACAACACGGTCAACGACGGCGTGACCTGGACCCGCTGGATGTGCGAGGCGCTCGGCACCAAGGGCGGCAACGTGGTCTTCCTCGGCGGTACGCCGGGCAACACCCAGAGCCTCACCGAGCTGGTCGGCATCGAGAAGGAGCTTAAGGAGAACCCCGGCTGCTCGGCCGTCAAGCTGCTGAACGACCCGGGCAAGCCGATCGACACCAACTGGAACCCCGCCCAGATGCAGAAGGTCGTGTCCGGGCTGCTCACCAAGTACCCGACCATCGACGGTGTGATCACCGACTCCGGTGACGCCTCCCTCGGTGGCATCCGCGCCTTCCTGCAGGCCGGCCGGCCGCTGCCGCTGTGGACCGCCAACGACCTCAACGGCTTCGCCTGCGCCTGGAAGGACAACTCGGGCAAGCAGCCGAACTTCCAGACCGTGACCGTGTCCTCGCGTACCTGGATCATCCGTCTCGCGCTGCGCAAGGCCGTCGCCGCGCACCAGGGGATCAAGAACGACGAGCCGGAGATCATCAACATCCCGATCTTCGAGAACACGCTCGACAAGTCGAAGCTCCCCAAGTGCGACCCCTCCCTTCCCGCCAGCGCGATCCTGTCCTCCGAGCTCACGCCGGAGCAGCTCAAGCAGGCCTACAGCTGATCACTTGTCGTCTTCCGCCGGGCACGCGCCCGGCGGAACGCACTGAGCCGGAGTAAGGAGTGATCCTTCGCATGGTCGAATCGACCGCTGGACTGGTTCTCCGTGGAGTGACCAAACGCTTCCCCGGCGTGGTCGCGCTCGACGGGGTCGATTTCCAGGCGCACCCGGGCGAGGTACACGCCCTGGTCGGCGGGAACGGCGCCGGAAAGTCCACGCTCATGGCGGTGGCCTCCGGTGCGCTGGCACCCGACGCGGGCACCGTCGAGATCTCGGGCTCGCCGATGCGGCAGTCGTCCCCGATCGCCGCCCGGGAGCAGGGCCTGGCCATCGCCTTCCAGCATCCGGCGCTTCTCCCCGATCTCACGGTCACCGAGAACCTCCTGCTGAGCGTGCCGAAACGGCTCCGCCCGTCCTTCGGCGACGCCCAGGACTGGGCCAGGGAAAAGCTGCTGCCCATGGGGATGGACATCGACCCGGCCGCCGCGGCCGGCCGGTTGACCCTCGCCGAGAAGCAGGCCGTCGAGATCTGCGGGGCCCTCGCCTGCGAGCCCGGCGTCCTGATCCTCGACGAGCCCACCGAGCCGTTCATGGTGGCCGAGATCGAGAGGCTGTTCGAGCAGATCAGGAAGCTCGCCGCCGACGGGATGGCGGTGGTCTACATCAGCCACCGGCTGCCCGACGTGATGGCCCTGTCCGACCGTCTCACCGTGCTGCGCGACGGGCAGATCCGCGGCACCTTCCTCGCCTCGGAGGTGACCGAGGAGGAGATCGTCACCCGCATCGCGGGACGGGAGATCGACGCGCTGTTCCCGCCGTGCCCCTCCTCGGTCGGCGACGTCGTGATGGAGGTCCGTGACCTGCGCTCGGACCGGCTCCGCGGGATCACCACCACGCTGGCCCGCAACGAGGTCCTCGGCCTCGCCGGGGTGGAGGGCAACGGGCAGCGCGAGTTCATCCGCGCGCTGGGCGGAGCCGACCCGGTCACCGGTGGCACCGTCACCGTCGACGGCCGGACCGTCGAACTCGGCAGCCCCCGCCGGACCCGGCGGGCCGGGGTGGTGCTCATGCCCCAGGAACGGCACGTCGAGGGCGTCGCCACCGTACTGTCGGTCAAGGAGAACCTGGGCGTCGCCGCCACCGGCAGGACCGCGGTCGCCGGAGTGGTACGAGGCTCGGCGGAGAACGCGATCGTGGCCGAGGAGATCAGGAAACTCGGCATCAAGGTGGCCTCACCCGACTCCGCCGTCGACCACCTGTCCGGCGGCAACCAGCAGAAGGTGGTACTCGGCCGGTCGCTGCTCTCCGCGCCCAAGGTGCTGCTCTGCGACGAGCCCACCCAGGGCATCGACGTCGGCGTCCGCTCCGACATCTACCACCGGCTCCGCTCCACCGCCGACTCCGGGACACCGGTGGTGGTGCTCAGCTCCGACAACGTCGAGCTCGCCGGGCTCTGCGACCGGGTGCTGGTCTTCTCCCGGGGGGAGGTCGTCCGCGAGCTGACCGGGGACCAGATCTCCGAGCACGCCATCACCGAGGCGTCCCTCACCGCCGCGACCTCGGCGCGGAGCGCCGAGACCACCGAGCGGGCCCGGGGCACCGGCCTGCTCGGCGGGTTCCGCAGGCTGCTCTCCAGCGAGCAGGCGCCCAGCGCGTTCCTCGCCGTCGCGATCGTGCTGCTGGCCGCGGTGAGCGCGACCCGGAGCGACCGCTTCCTGTCCGAGTTCAACATCGCCAGCATGCTGGGGCTGCTGGCCCCCGTGCTCTTCCTCGCCGCGGGCCAGCTCATCGTCATGCTCACCGGAGGCATCGACCTGTCGGTCGGCCCGCTGAGCGGGACCCTCGTGGTCATCGCGTCGTTCTACGTCCTCGACGGGTACGGCGCCGGATGGTGGGCCCTGGGCTTCCTGCTGATGGTCCTCGCGGCGACCGGCGTGGGACTGACCAACGGCATGCTGGTGAGATTCGCCCGGGTGACCCCGGTGGTCGCGACGCTGGTGACCTACACCGCGCTCCAGGGACTCTCCCTGGTCATGCGGGACTCGCCCGGAGGATCGATCTCCACCTCCGTCACCGAGGCGCTCGGCGCGCGCATCGGCCCCATCCCGTACGCGGTGATCGTCGGCGCCGGTGTCCTCGTCGCGCTGGAGGTGATGTCCAGGCGCTCCATGACGGGGCTCCGGCTGCGCGGGGCCGGCTCGTCCGAGCAGGCGGCGCGGAAGCGGGGCATCCCGGTGGCCCGCGTCCACCTCGTGGTCTACCTGGCCAGCGCGCTGTTCACCGTGGTCGGCGCCCTGCTGCTGATGGCGCAGATCGGCGTGGGCGACCCGACCGCCGGCGTCAGCTACACGATGGCCAGCATCACCGCGGTCGTGCTCGGCGGGGCCTCGATCTTCGGCGGCCGGGGCAGCTTCGTCGGCGTCCTGTTCGGCGTCGTCCTCCTGCAGGTCATCCAGAACGCCACGGTCTTCCTCGGCCTCTCCCAGTCGTGGCAGTACTGGATGCTCGGCCTGATGGCCCTGGCGGCGACGGCCGTCTACTCCCAGGCCCGCACGGCGCGGGCCTAGGCGTCGCTGTCGGAGGTTCGGATGCCGCACTCCGGGAGCGGGCACCGTCCGTGGGCGTTCCTCAACTCACGGAGGGTGCTCCTCTCAGGGTTCGAGCACAGCGGATTCGAACACGAAGGAGAGGCCCGGCCAGCGTTCCGCCGCACAGAGCACGGGAGGCCGGTCGACGGGGGCGGGCAGCGTCACCACCCGCGAGCCGCCGAGGACCGTGCCGGTCCAGACGTCGACCCACTCCCCTTCAGGGAGGTACACCGGTATTTCCGAAATATCCGGTGCGGTGACCGGGGCGACGAGCAGCGCGTCCCCGAGCTTGTACTGCAGCGGGAAGTCCCACACCCGCGGGTCGCGGGGGTGGTCGAAGAAGAGCCCGCGCATTAGCGGCGCTCCCCCGCCGACCGCCTGGCGAGCCTGCTCGGCGAGGTACGGCACGAGCCTCTCGCGGATCTCGACCAGCCGCCTGAACACCGGCACGACCCGCTCGTCGCCGGTCCGGGCGGCGATGTTCCACGGCGTGCGGTCCCTGCTGGGCGTGCGGTGGTGGTTGAACTCCGAGTGATACTGCATGATCGGCATGAACGCCGCCGCCCCGGCCGCCCTGAGGTAGAGCTCCGCGCTCGGCACCTCGCCGGAGAAGCCGGCCAGGTCCCACCCCCAGTAGACGATCCCGCAGGCGGACGCGGTGATCCCGGCCCTGATCGAGGAGCGGAAGGCCTCCCAGGTGGAGTCCTCGTCCCCCGCCCAGAACGCGCCGTGGGGCTGCGACCCGGCGAACCCGGCCCGGCTGAACGTCACCGGAGCCCTGCCGTGCCGGCGCAGCAGATCGCCGAAGGCACGGGCGTAGTGCACGGGGAACAGGCCGTTGCCGTCCGCGCCGCGCCGACCGTCGGCGTAGCGCAGGTCGTGCCCCCAGGCGTGCTCGCCGCCGTCGGTCTTGAAACCGTCGATCCCGACCTCCTCGACCAGGTAGGCGCGCTTGGCCGTCCACCAGTCGCGCACCTCCTGCGACGACAGGTCGGGCATCAGCGCGAGCGGGAACCACCAGCCGCGGTTGCGGTACGGCCTGCCGTCGGCCTCCCGCACGCCGTATCCGCGCTCGACCAGCTGCCTGGCGTCGACGGCGGCCTGGTGCCTCGGGTGCGGGCGCGTCTTCTGCAGCGGGATCTGCCAGAGCAGCACCTTGATGTCACGTTCGTGGAGCTCGTCCACCATGCCCTTGGGGTCCGGCCACGGCCCGTCGGCCGGGAAGGTGTAGTCGGCGAGCCGGTGCGGCTCCTCCGACGGCTCGTACTCGGCGCCCCTGAACGCGGTGAACGTGCTCTCGTCGCTCCACGCCTCGATCACCACGGCGCCGACGGGGATGCCGTGCTCGCGGTGCCGGTCCAGCTCGGCCAGCACGCGCTGCTGGGTGTTCCACTCGTTGCCGCTGGCCCAGAGCCGGAACACCCAGGAGGGCAGCTCGCTGGGCCGCCCGACGTCGTCGAGGAAGGCGTGCAGCACGTCACCGGGGGTCACCCGGGGCGTGACGTCGGGGGCAGGACCGGAAGCCGTCGCGAGGGACGCGCTGTCGTAGACGCGCAGGGCCGGCTCGGCGCCGGGCCCGACCTCGGCCTCGACCCGGAGCCGGCCGGGCGTGCTCGCGCCCACGTCGTACCAGGTTCGCCGGGATGTCTCGACGTGCACCCCCCAGCTCTCCTCGCCGCCCACCACCAGGGCGAACGGCATCGGCAGGTACGTGCGGCCGTGCGCGCCCTGCGTCTTGTACTGCTCGAACACCACCGCGTCGAGCTCGCGTCCGCGCTGGTCCACGGCGTCGAAGCGCTCGCCGAAGCCCACCACGTGCTCGCCCTCGGCCAGGGCCAGCTCGAACCGGACCCGCCGCACGCCTTCGCCGTCGCCCAGCCATCGGACGCTGCCGGGTACGACCCGGTCGCTTCCGCGTACGTGGAGCCTCCCGCCGGTCTCCGACCAGGTCGCCGCCGTCACCTCGAACCACTTGCCGCGCCGGCTTCCTCCGCCGTCCAGCGTCGCCACGAACCGGTAGGAGTAGTGATGCCCGCTGTGCAGCACGGGTGTCGTCACCACCCACGACCCGGACGCCGCTCGCGCGGCCCGGGCCTGCGCGGCGGCCAGATGCCCCCCGTCGACGGCCGTGCCCCCGCCGCCCGGGGCCGGGGCGGCGGAGGGGACGCCCGGTCGCCCGGTCGAGCCGTCCGCGCGGCTGAGCGGGAGCTCGACCCGAGTGGTGTGGTCCACCAGCCACTCGCAGACCACCGCCGTCACCTTCGCCGACGCGCGCACCCGCAGCTCCACCGTCTCGCCGTCGAGCGGCAGAGCCGGCACACGCTGGTCCTCGGTCGTGGCGTACGGATGCCCGGACCCGTACGGACGATGCCGGATCATGCCCGCACCCCCAGTTCGTCGGCGAGAATCAGGTACATCCCGTGCGACCACAGCAGGGGCGTGGCGACCGTGCCCCACCGAGCCACCCACTCGTCGTGTCGTTCGGGAGCCAGCAGCACGTCCGACACCTGCTCGGGCAGGTCGCCCCCGGGGGTCGCCTGGGCCGCCATCCAGTCGAGGTACCGGGTGGCCTCGGCCGTCCGGCCCGCCCGCGCGTGGTTCCAGCCGAGGAACCCGGCGAGCAGCACCCACCGGCCGCCGCCGTAGAAGGTGTCGGCGAGGTACCGGAACACGCCGCCGTCCCTGGCCAGTTGCCGCTCCACCTCGGCCACCGTCGCGGCGCCCACCGGGTGGTCGGCCGGGTAGAGCCCGAACGGCTCGACGCAGGCCAGCAGGCTCGCGTCCACCGCGTCGGTGCCCAGCCACTTCGTCAGGCGGCCCGCGACGACACCTTCGGCCGCGACCAGCGCGGCGATGCCCGCCACGGCCTCGGCGGCGGCCTCCGCCTCGGGGCCGCTGAGGACACCGAGGGCCAGGGCCGCCCGCAGGCCGGCGTGGACGGAACCGAGCGTCGCCACGTGCCGCTGCTCGACGTGCTCCTCCCACCAGTCGTAGCAGGGCAGCTGCCAGAACGCGGTCAGGTAGCTGACCGCGGTCCTGACGCCCTTCTCGACGCCGGGAACCGCCCTGCCGTGCCGGAGGGAGTGCTCGCGCAGCGCCCACAGCCAGGCGCCGTAACCGTCGAGCTGGAAGTCCCACCATTCGTCATCGCCGTCGACGCCGTCCAGGGTGAACCTGGTGGGCAGCATCTCCGCCGGCGAGACGCGCTCGCCGCGGGCCGCGCGGGCGACGAGCGCGTCGACCTGGCCGGCGCGGTCGCCGAGCACTCCGGCACTCCAGGCGTGGAAGGCGTCCGCCCCGGCCACGTCGCCGTGCCGGCTCACCCCCTCGGCGATGAACGCGCCGTCGCGCAGCCACGAGTAGCCGCGGTAGGCGGAGAAGGTGGGCGATGCCGGGTACGCGCCGGTGTGGGACTGGAACCTCTTGATCACGTCGAGGCTGTGCGACACGAGGGTCACGAGAACGTATCTCCTGGAAGTAGGGAAACTAGCCGAGCAGGGCGTCGACCGCGGCGGCGGCGGCCTTGAGCGCGTCGGGCACCGGCTTGCGGCCGGCCGCGGCCTCGCTCAGTTCCTTGGTCACGGCGTCCTGCATCTCCTGCTGGCGCTTGATGACCGGCGGCAGCGCGATCGACTCGAGCGCGTCGAACACGGCCTGGCGGTTGGCCGGCTTCGGGTCCTTGAGGTAGCCCGACAGCACCGCCTGGTCGGAGACGGGCGGCAGCTCCCACGACGACTCGATGCGGGTGGTGGCCGCGGTGCCCGAGGATGACAGGAAGCGGGCCCAGGCCCAGGCCTCCTTGCCGTGCCTGGTGGTGGAGGACGCGGCGACGGCGTTGTGGAAGACCGCGCTGGCCCGGGTGGCGTCACCGGGCTCGACGACCACGTCCCACTCGAACGGCATGTCCTTCAGCCCGGCGAACTGCCAGATGCCGTTGTGCCACATCGCGAGCTTGCCGGACTTGAAGAGGTTGGTGTCGTAGTCGGCGGTGCCGCCGATCTCGGCCTCGGTCGGCATGGTCTTGCCCACCTTGGACACCAGCCACTGCGCCGCCTTGACGCCCTGTGGGCTGTTGAAGGCCGACTTCTTGCCGTCGGCCGTCAGGAACTCGCCGCCCGCCTGCTTGAGCGTCTTGTAGAACTCGAAGAACTGCACCGGCTGGAAGTCGCCGAACACGCCCTTCTTCTTGTCGGTCAGCTTCGCCGCCGCGGCCTGCTCCTCGGCCCAGGTCCAGTCGGCGGTCGGGACGTCCACCCCGGCCTTCTCGAACAGGTCCTTGTTGTAGAAGAGCACGACCGTGGAGAAGGAGGCGGGCAGCGCGTACTGCTTGCCGTCGCGCTTGAAGGCGTTCAGCGACTCCTGCGCGTACACCGACGGGTCGCCGTCGCCCGCGACCGAGCCGAGGTCGAGCAGCGAACCGGCGCTGGCGTAGGTGACGAAGTTCTCGTAGTTGAGCTCGAAGGTGTCGGGCGCGGTGCCGCCCGCGATGCTGGTCTGGAGCTTGGTGAAGTACTCGTCGTAGGGCGCGGTCTCCACGACCACGTCGATCTTCGGGTTCTCCCGCTCGAACGCGGCGACGATCTTGTCGAGGTCCTTCAGGTGGTCCGGCGCCGCCGAGAAGGTGAAGTAGCGCAGCGTCGTCTTGCCGTCCTCGCCCGACGAGGTCCTCGTCGCCGAGCCCTGCGAGCATCCGGCGGCGAGCAACGCGGCCGTCAGCACGGCGGCCATCTGGAACTTCCTGGTGTGCATGGGGGGATTCCTTTACTTGAGCCCGGACTGAGCGACGCTGGCGATGACGTGCTTCTGCGCGAAGACGTACAGGATGAGAATGGGGACGACGCTGATCACCGAGCCGGCCATCACCACGTCCCACTCGGTGGTGAACTGGCCGTGCAGCGTGGCCAGCCCCAGCGGGAGCGTCATGAACTCGGGCGACTTGATGATGATCAGTGGCCAGAGGTAGCTGTTCCAACTGGCCATGAACCCGAAGATGGCGAAGGTCGCCAGCGCGGGCCTGATCAGCGGCAGCACGACATACACAAAAATCCGGAAATGTCCGGCGCCGTCCAGCACGGCCGCCTCGTCGAACTCCTTCGGCACCTGGTTGATCGCCTGCCGGAGCAGGAACACCCCGAACGCCGAGGCGATGGTCGGCGCGAGCAGCGCGAAGTAGGTGTCGACCAGGTTGAACGTGCGCATCTCGATGAACAGGGGCACGACCAGCACCGGCAGCGGCATCATCAGCGTCGCCAGGTAGACCGCGAACAGCGCACCCCTGCCGGGGAACGGCAGCCTGGCGAACGCGTAGGCCGCCATCGCGCTGGTGACGAGTTGCAACGCGGTCGAGGCGGCCCCGATCCAGGCGCTGTTGGCGACGATCCGCCAGAACGGCAGGGTCTCCAGGAGCTTGCCGTACGCGTCCAGGCTCGCGTTGTCGGGGGTGAAGTCGGGCGGCACGGCCAGCACCGCGTCGCTCGGCGTGATCGAGGTGATCACGGCCCACGCGAACGGGAACAGCATCACCAGCGCGCCCAGCCACACCAGCAGGTGGCGGATCACCTTACCCATAGGTCACCCACCGCTTCTGGCCCCGGATCTGGACGACGGTCACCAGCAGCACGACGGCGAACAGCAGCCACGACAGCGCCGAGGCCGCGCCCGCCCTGCCGTACCGGAAGGTGAGGTCGTAGATCTGCGACACGACGACCTGCGTCGCGCCAGCCGGCCCGCCGCCCGTCATGATCTTCACCTGGTCGAACACCTGGAAGCCGTTGATCAGCGAGATCACGATGACGAAGAACGTCGAGGGGGAGAGCAGCGGCAGCGTGATGTGCCGGAACCGGCGCAGCGCGGTGGCGCCGTCGACCATGGCGGCCTCCTGGTACTCCTTCGGGATCGCCTGCAGGCCCGCCAGCAGGATGATCATCACGAAGCCGAGGTCCTTCCAGGCCGAGGCGAGGATGACCGACGGCATCGCCCAGCCTGGATCGGTCCACCAGCCGGGCCCGCTGATCCCGAAAAGGCCCAGTGCCCAGTTCACGATCCCGCTGGCGGGGTTGAGCAGCCACTTCCACATCAGCGCGACGACGACCCAGCTGGTGATGACCGGCAGGAAGTACACGCCGCGCAGCAGGCTCCGCCCGGCCATCGCCCGGTTCAGCAGCACCGCCAGCCCGAGCCCGCCCAGGTACACCAGCGGCAGGTAGCCGGCGATGAAGTACAGGGTGTGCAGGAAGGCCGCCCTGGTCTGGGGGTCCCCGATCAGCTCGGCGTAGTTGCCGAGGCCCACCCAGCGCATCTCGGTGATGAGGTCCCATTCGTGGAGGCTCGTCCAGAACGACCAGATCATCGGGATCAGCGTGTAAAGGAGCAGCGGGACGAGGCTGGGCAGCAGGAACACCGCCACGGTGGCCGCGTACCGCAGCCGCCGTCTCGGCGCCCGCCGCGCGTGCGCGGGCCCGGCCTCCGGCCGGGCCGCGATGAGGGTCATGCGATCGCTCCCTTACTCGTACGGCGGGCGCTCACCAGGCCGCCCTCGATGAGGCGGGCCCTGACCAGGCGGCCCTGTTCCCCGGCGGCTCCGGCGGCGTCGAACGGCGTGGCCAGCACCAGCGCGGCGGCGCCCTGGGCCCAGCTGGTGTCGTCCCAGCTCTCCACCTCGATCGAGATGTCGCGCCGCCCGGGATACAGCTGCGCCCGCACGGCCCGGTCGAACCCGGCCTGCCAGAGCGACCAGTCGGCCGTCCCCTCGCCGAGCAGCACGACGACCTCGGGGTCCACCACGTTGATCAGCCCGGCGGTGGCCCGGCCGAGGATCGCCCCGGCCTCGGCGAACACGGCCAGTGCCGCCCGGTCCCCGCCCGCCGCGGCCCGCCCCAGAGCGGCCACGGCGCCGAGGGGGTCCGTCTCGTCCTGCCGGCCGCCGTCGCGCTTGGCACGGGCCGCCGCGAGGAGCCCCGCGGAACCGACGAAGGCTTCGAGGCACCCCCGGGCGCCGCATCCGCACACCGGTCCCGAGGGATCGACGGGGAGGTGGCCGAACTCGCCGGCCCCGCCCCTGGCACCCCGGTACACCCGGCCGTCGGCCACGATCGCCGCGCCGACGCCCCGGCCGATCGTCAGCACCAGGAAGTCGCGGTGCGTCCGGCCCCTGCCGTACAGCCGCTCGGCCGCGGCCAGCGCGTTCACGTCGTTCTCGACCAGCACCGGTAGGTTGAGGCGGCGGCGCAGCCGCTCGCCGACCGGCATGGCCTGCCAGCCCAGGGTGGGCGCGTTGACCGTGCCCACCGCCTGGTCGTCCACGCTCCCCGGGACGCCCACACCGATGCCCAGCAGGGGCGGCGCCTGCCCGGCCGCCGGAGCCGCCGACATCACCGACTCGACCGCGTCGGCCAGGTCGCCGAGCGCGTCGAGCGAGGCGGGGTCGAACGGACGCTCCCAGGAGCCGAGCACCTCACCGTCGAGCCTGACGTCCACCAGCACCAGGTGGTCGGCCGTCACCTTCACGCCGAGCGCCCTGCCCGCGCTGCCCACCAGGCCGAGCCGCTGGGCGGGCCGGCCGCCGCGCGACGGCTTGAGGTCGAGTTCCTCCAGCATGCCGTGGCCCATGAGCTCACGCGTCAGCTGCGTGACGCTCGCCGGGCTGAGGTCGAGCTCCCGGGCTATCTCGGTCCGGCTAAGCGGGCCGACCGTGCCGAGGAGGGCGAGGATCGCCGTCCTGGTGAGGTCGCCGCGGTCAGTGCCTGCCATGAGGGACTTTCTATAGAGGTAAAGTTAGTGGTGAAAATATGACCGCCCGAAACGTCGCTGTCAAGCCCCCGAAACATGCGAAAGGCCCCAGCCCGCGAGTGCGGGCCGGGGCCTGGGGCAGGTGGTCACGGCCCCTTCAGGCCGATGGGCGGTTCGGGCACGGCCAGCCCCAGCGCGGCCGCCATGTCGATCGTTCTGCGGGGGGTCGAGCACCGCCTGGCCAGGCCGGCCTGGTCGAGCCGGCCGTTACGGGCCTGGAACAGGTACTGCGCGGCGGGATGCCGTCGCAGCTCGTCCGTGGTGAGCCCGTCGGCGACGCGATGCGCCGCGGCCACCAGGGCGGGAAACGACGACCGCAGATCCGCGGCCCACTTCTCGACCGTCTCCAGCCAGCCGCGCGCGGCGGCGTCGGGCACCGAGTCGGGCACCGGGGAGAACCGCACGATCGCCTCAGCCAGCTCCGACCAGGTGAAGTCATGCCAGGGCTTGGTCTCCAGGACGGGCAACTGCCACTGGCGCTTGGCGACCGACCAGTGATCCGCGTGCGCCTGCACCGAGTGGACCGTGAATCCCGGCACGCACAGCGCGGTCAGGTTCCCGCCGTGACAGGCACCGGTGTCCAGGCCGAAGATCCTGCCGTCGCGGATCATCGGCTCACGTCCGGTCACATGATGGCCGAACACGACCGGCTTGACGTCGGTGTAGTGGTCGTGCCAGTGGCCGTCCGGGAACAGCGCGGTGAGCTCTCGCTGGCCGCTGGTCGAGCCGCAGAGGATTTCCTCCTTCTGGTCGGCCGGCGGAATTCCGGGCAGCATCGCGGCGTGGACGACCCGGACATGCTCGTTCTCGAAGTAGTACGGCAGCGTCCGCATCCAGTGGACCGTCTCGGCGTAGCGGTCGCCCAGCTGCAAGCGGGTGATCTCCTGCGCGTAGGAGAAGATCCCGCGCACGTGCTTCCTCTCGTGGTTGCCCATGACCACGACCGAGTTCGGACGCTCGCGGAAAAGCCTGACCACCTCACCGGGCGCCGGGCCGCGGTCGACCAGATCGCCGACGCTGACCAGCAGGTCGTCCGGGCGGAGGTCGACTTTCTCCAGCAGTTCGAGCAGTTCGTCGAAGCAGCCGTGGATGTCACCGACGATGACGGTACGTCGCACCCCGGCGAGCCTAGGCGGGCAGTGATTCGGCGTGCAAAGGATTATCCACCGCGTACGACTCTCAAGCACTCCCATGGGCGGGCACGACCTCCCGGACAGATTGCCGTCGACTTCACTGCGGGGCTCGGCAGCCTCGCCCTCGCCCCCTTACGCTCTCGGGTATCCGGTCAAGAAGCGAAACTCCGTATTCGTTTACGCGCCGTCGCGCCCTATGATCTTTACTCGGCAGAGTGCGTCACCTGGGCCGCCGTTCACCTTGAGTGGATCGATCGGCCCGATGAGCTGGTCCCACGGGAGAATCCAGTAATAGATCGCCATTTCTTTTATTTCGAGGGATTCGTTAATTTGATAACTCGCCCGGTGCGGCAAAGGGGGCACGCATGACGGCTGACGGTCTTGAGGCGCTACTCGCCGGCCGGTACGAGCTGCTGGGAGAGATCGGCACCGGGGGAATGGGCACGGTGTGGAGAGCCCGCTCGGTGGCCACCGGCGAGCCGGTGGCGGTGAAGGCTCTCCACAAGAACCTCAGCGCCGACGACGGTCTGGTACTGCGGTTCGTGCAGGAGCGCAACGTGCTGCGCGCGCTGCGCCATCCCCACATTGTCACGATGCGCGACTTCGTGATGGGGGGCGACCAGCTCGCCCTGGTGATGGATCTCGTCGACGGCAAGGATCTACGGGCGCTGCTGCGTGAGCGTGGCTCATTACCTCCCGCCGAGGCCGTACGCCTGATCGGCCAGATCGCCGACGCACTGACGCACGCCCACGCCCACGGCGTGGTTCACCGCGACGTCAAACCGGAGAACGTCCTGGTCGATGCCGCCGGACAGGCACGGCTGACCGACTTCGGCGTGGCGCGTCTCGCGCACGGCCCCGGTCTGACCCAGACCAGCCTGATCCTCGGTACCCCTTCCTACCTGGCGCCCGAAGTGGCCGATGGGCGACCTGCCACCCCTGCCGTGGACGTCTACGCGACCGGCCTGGTGCTGTACGAGCTGCTGGCTGGACGTCCGCCCTTCGTCGGCGACCATCCGATGGCCGTGTTGCGCCAGCACGCGATCTCGGCCCCACGCAGGCTGGCCGGGATGCCCGATGCCGTCTGGTCGATGATCACTGCCTGTGTCGCGAAAGATCCGGTGCAGCGGCCCTCCATCGATCACGTGGCCGCGACCGCACACACCCTGGTGCCGGCCCTGACCGGCTTGCCCGCGCTGCCCCCGATCAGCCGGACGGCCGACCCCGCGATCACCCGCGAACCCCTGGCCCCCGACGTGGCCGCCGATATGGCCGCCACCTCGCCTCGTCCCCGTCCCGAGTCACGATCACGGCTCAGGCCGCGCCTGATCGGCGCGGCGGCGGTCACGACCGCGCTGGCCGCCTCAGCCGCCGTAGCCCTGGTCGTGAACTCCTCCGGCGAGGCCGATCTCACCGTGCCGGCAGGGCGTTCCACGACCGCGGCCGCCCTGGCTCCCCCCGTGACGGCCCGGAACACACCACCGATCCCGCAAACCGACGCCCCCGCCTCGGAAGAGTCCCCTCTACCCAAGCCCAAGCCCAAGCCCAAGACGGTGCCCAGCACCCCGCCGATCACCGCCACCGAGCCCGCCAAGAAGGACGAGGTCACCGCCAGGCCGTTGCCGAAACCCACACGGCCGAAGACGGAGGTCGCACCGGCAGTCGAGGGCCCGGCGGACACCCCCGCTTCCGAACAGCCGAAACCTCAGTGGCGGTGTAGGGCGTGGATCTCCACCGGAAACGGCACCGGCACGCAGATGTCACCGTGCATGGCCCTGGTCGGCGATGTCTTCCATCTCCTCGGCCGTATCCGGGGCGCCGCCGATGTGCGCTCGGACGTACATGTCCAGCTGTACAACACCGACGCCGATACCAACGTGTCCCCGCCCATGATCTGCACCGGTCTGTCGCCGGCCGGTGACGGCGCGGTCGCCACCTGCGGCCCGTTCACCGTCACCGCTCAGCGCACAGGTGCGAAGCTCGACGTCCGGCAACGCTGGCGCAGGAGCGGCACCTCCGCCTTCGGCGGGGGCAGCGAAAGCCCCTGGGTGTTCTGGTAGCTCCGGTTCTGACGGTCGCCCCTGAAAGGTCGTCGCTCGGGTACGTTGAGACCGATGAGTGATCAGCGCGCGGGGATTCACAGCCACCGACCGAGCGGGCGGGCGATGCCCGTACCGCCGGCCCCGCGTACCGGCCGGTGGAGACCGATGGCCGCGGCGCTCGTCAGCCTGGCCGTGGCGACCTCCGGCTGCGCCGCCTCGTCGGGTGCCGCCTCGTCGAACGCGCCGAGCCGGACAGCTCCGAGCGAGACAGCTCCAGGTCGGACAGCTCCGGGTCGGACAGCGGCACAGCCGGCTCCGGAGCAGTCGGCGGTGTCGCGACCCGCCCTGCCCGATCCGAAGGCGGCGATCCCCAAGGACCCCGCGAAGCTGGCCCGTTCCCTGACCGGTACCGTCGCGGAGCTTCGGCGCGCCACCGACGCCTGGATACGCGACGGGGACCCCGGCAAGGGGCAGCCCCCCGAGCCGGTGGTGCTGCTGGCCCTGCAGCAGCAGCGCGTCTACCGCTATCTCGCCCGCAATCCGGAGGTCGCCTCCCGCACCTACGCCAGGCTGTCGAAGTCCCTGGCCGCGCAGGCGAAGGACAACGTGACGGCCATCCGGAACCTGCTCTCCCTCGTCCACCCCATCAGCGGGTCGGCGAAGTTCCGCGTCCAGCCGGCCGAGCCCGCCGATGTCCTGCTCGGCCACTTCAAGCACGCCGAGCGCCGGTTCGGCGTCGACTGGGAGATCCTGGCGGCGGTGATGTTCGTCGAGACCAAGTTCGGCCGGGTACGCTCACCGAGCCACACCGGCGCCAAGGGACCCATGCAGTTCATGCCGGGCACCTGGGCCGCCTACGGGATGGGCGGCGACATCCAGGACACCCGCGACGCCCTGCTCGCCGCGGCCAACTACCTGCGTGCCTCGGGAGCACCGCGCGACTACCGGCGAGCGCTGTACGCCTACAACCACTCCTGGGCGTACGTCGACGCGGTGCAACTGCACGCCCGCCAGATCAAGCGGGACATCAGGAACTACTACGCGTACTACAACTGGCAGGTCTACGTGGTCACCACCGACGGCGACCGCCGCCTCACCGGTCCCTGACCGGCGCACGAGTTCAGGGGTCCGTGCTCTGTCGGCGGTGACCGCGTGCTGGCAGGTTCGGCGACGGCCGACCGAGCCCGGATGACGGCACTCCCCGCGGCCCTGCCGCCGTCTGGGACCTTGCCGGGAAAGACACGTAGCCAGTGGCTGGGCCCTGACGTGGGTCTGCCGCCTCAATCTCTACCGGTCATACGATCGCCGGTCGCGTACCTTGACGAAGTCCGTACCGCTCAGAGCGGTGTGCCACAGAGAACGCCCTGCCGGCCGCAAGCGCCTCGACCCTTGCCAGCCCGCAGTCTCGATCTTGACACGCCCGACACCGGCCGCCATCTCCAAGGCAGGCTCCATGTCGGTGTCATGAGAAGCCAAGATGACTATGTCGTACTGACCGAATTGAGCGAGCTGGACCAATTCCAGGGCAACCATGACATCGATGCCCTTCTCCCGCGCCCGTTCGATACAAGTGGGGTGTCCCCAGTTGGATGGGTAGCGCAGCGGGCGGTAGGTCACGTGCACGCGCGTCCCGGGTCCACTCAGCCCTCTGCCTCTGGGTCACGCTGTAGAGAACCGGCTCCTTGGCGTTGCTGGGAGAGCCTCTGAAGACATGAACCTTAGCCAGCGACACAGACTTTGGGGTGGGATGGGTCTGAAGTCCGGCTCGCACCTCAAGGACCCGCTCGGCGAAGGCCAGAGGGCTCACGAGAGTGTCTCTGGCAGGTGTCCCATGCGGAGCGAACAGGCCCCCGGCTGTGAGATGGATGTTCTGGTAATCGATCACCATGCACGCCGAGAGGGTCGCTTCGCTCGCCATCGAGCACCTCACATAAAAAAAGGCCCGCCAGTTCCGGAGAACGGCGGGCAGCAACGGAATGAGCATAAGCCGCTTCAGCACGTGACCGCAACACGTCCGCGCCAAGTGTAAGTCAAGCCTCACCAATGCGTAGCGTTACCAGCCATCATCTCTTTGTCATGTTTCGCAGCCCCAAAGAGACCCATGTCGTGATTCTGGGAGCTCACGCTTTCTCCTCCACCACCCCACCCCGGCAGCTTCGAACGCGTCCGAACCAGTCCCCAACGCCGGCCCTCTGCTTGAAGGTGCCCCGCGGGGAACTCCCGATGCGGGAGTCACCGCCCCGGGATTCCCTCATCGCATGGCGCCGCCACCGGGCCCGATGACCGCCTCCGAGCAGGACCGACGCGGCTCCGTCGAACTCGATGTGGTCATCCGAGACTGGACGGCCCTTACCAAGCCGCAGCGATGAGTCGAAGGCATTTCCGTACACCAGGCCCTGTTGAGAAAGCAATCTCATGCCGGGATTCATGGTCTTGGGGCGCTGCGCGCGTCCGGAGCCACGATCGTTGGCTGGTTCTACGCGTGAGTTTTGGTACCGGCCTGTAGCTGCGCAGTTACGGTTTAGCGAGTTCCGGTACCAGTGGCGGTGGGGTGGTGGGACGCTGGTTGCGCTCTGGGCTGGAAGGGAGCACGGCCGGTGCGGATGTCTCGGGGCCTTGCTATCGGGGCTGGGGCCGTAGCCCGTCGAGGATGATCTGGGCGATGTGTGCGGAGCGTTCGCGGCTGGTGTCCGCGTCGGCGTGGCGGATCGCGGCGAAGGTGCCGGCGACGATTGCCATCACCTCGTCGACTGTGACGTCGTGGCGTACGACGCCGGCGCGATGGGCGCGATCGAGCAGGCGTGCGACCTGGTGCGTGAGGTCTGCTGCGGCGTCCGGAGCGGCATCGCGCAGGTCGAACTCGGCGGCCGTGAGTGCGCTCTTCACCGCTGCGTTCTCCGCGCCCGAGGCCATCATCCGGGACAGCAGCGTGAACAGGGCGGCCGGATCGTCGGTGCCGGTGAGCGCTTCTCCCTCTGCTACCAGCTGTCTGATCTGGTCGATCGAGACGGCGAGGTACAGCGCTTCCTTGGTGGGGAAGTGCCGGTGGACGGTGCCGGGACCGACACCCGCGCGGCGGGCGATCTCGTCGAGCGAGATGCCGAGGCCTTGTGAGGCGAACAGGTGCTGCGCGGTCCGCAGTACCTGCTCACGATTGCGGCGTGCGTCGGCCCGTAGCTCCCGGTCGTTCCCGGGAGTCGTCGGTGGCTCGGCTGAAGGGTGTTCAGGCGTTCGTCTGGGCATCTCACCCCTAGCTTAACCGGGGCGACGCCCCGTATGCTGCCGCATAAGCGGGGCGTTGCCCCGTTTATGAGTGCGTCGTCTCACCATGACCAGTCCCACCGAACACGAGGAGGTCACTCCGATGACCACACGCGAGGAAGCCGGCGCCTTGGTGCTGCGGATGCAGGAATGCTTCAACACCCGGCAGTTCGACCAGGCAGCCGATCTGTTCACCCCCGACTTCCTCAACCACCCGCTCGGTGCCACCGGGTTCGAAGCGGGCAAGGAGGCCTGGCGCCAGGTCGTCGCCCGGTTCCCGGCCGTGCGCGTTCTCGCCGACGACATCCTGATCGACGGCGACAAGGTCGCCGTACGCTCGTCCGTCGAGGGGATGGCAGCCCAGGGCAGCGATGTCCGGCCCATGCTCATCGAGATCTTCCGCATCGACAACGGCCGGCTCGCGGAGACCTGGGGCATCACCGAGGGTCCGGACCCACGTCGCTGAGTCCCCACTGCCTCACAAGACGGTCGGACTACGACCACTTCTCACCTGATGTTCCTCAAACCCGGTACCAAAACTCATTCTCCGAAGATCACTAACTGGTATCGGAGATGACGCGAATCCTGGCGCCAAAACTCACGCGTAAGACCAATCGTTGGCAATCATTCGGAGACGACCTGATAGCCGATATCGGCGGCGGCCAGACGGCCGGGCTGCGAGCGATCCGGGGCGACCGGGGCACGACCACTCAGCCGACCATGTCGTCATTGACGCCATTCAAGCGATGGAGATCCCGGAGACAACGAGGATCGTACGGACGCCTGGGTGCGGGCCGAAACGGGCCGGGCGGCGAGGCGGATTCTCCGGAAGCAGAAGGACGGCCATGCGCGTCCCACAGGGGAAGGGTCGGCCACACGCGCCCGTGGCCGACGACATCATCAGGCCATCCCTACAGGTCGGTAGCGATGATCTTTTCGATGTTCCGTTCGGCCAGGGCCGCGATGGTGACGAACGGGTTGACGCTGGTGTTGCCCGGGATCAATGAGCCGTCGATGACGTACAGGCCCGGGTAGGCGGTGAGGCGGCCGTAGTTGTCGGTGGCCTTGTTCAGGACGGCGCCGCCGAGGGGGTGGTAGGTGAGGGTGTCGTTCCAGATCTTGTAGACGCCGAAGAGGTCGGTCCGGTAGATCGTCCCCTCCTTGGAGTTGATCTTGTCGAAGATGGTCTTGGCCATGTCGATCGACGGCTGCTTCCAGGCGAGCTGCCAGTTCAGGTCGACCTTGCCCGTGGCGGCGTTCCAGGAGAACTGGGCCCGGTTCGGGTTCTTGGTGATCGACAGGTACAGCGAGGCGAAGGTCTCGATCCCGGTGGGCAGCGGGGCGACCTCGGCGAACGCGCCGCCGGCGTCCCAGTTGTCGATGCCGGAGCAGGGGATGGTCGACTGGAGACTGCCGGTCGGGTCCCACAGGTGGTTGGCCCGGCCGCACATGACGTTGCCGTTGTCGCCCCAGCCCTTGCCGATCTCGTTGTTCAGGTTGGGCAGCGCGCCGGTGGCCTTCAGTTTGACCAGCAGCTTGCTGGTGCCGACGCTGCCGGCGGCGAAGAACACCCGGTCCGCGGTCACGGTCTTGGTGGTCGTGACACCACCGGTGGTGTTGAGCTGGTCGATGACGACCGTGTAGCCGCCACCGGCCGCCGGGGCGACCGAGGTGACCTGGTGCAGCGCCGAGACGGTGACCCTGCCGGTGGCCTTGGCCTGGGCGATGTAGGTCTTCTGCAGTGACTTCTTGCCGTGGTTGTTGCCGTAGAGGATCTCGCCGGCCAGCGCCGACTTGGTGACGGTTCCGGCCGCCTCCTGCTTCATGTAGTCCCAGTCGTACACGTCGGGCACGAAGACGAACGGGAAGCCGGAGCGCTGGGCGTGCTTGCGGCCGACCCGGGCGTACTGGTAGCAGGCGGTGGAGTCGAACCAGGCCGGGTCGATGTTGCCGACCCCGAGCCCGGCGTTGGCGCGCGGGTAGTAGGTGTTGTACATCTCGTCGGCGTTCACCGACGGCAGGATCGCGGCGAAGTTCTCCCGCTTGGGAGTGACCGCCATACCGCCGTTGACCAGCGAGCCGCCGCCGACGCCGCGGCCCTGGTAGACGGTGATGCCGCCGAACTCCTCGGCGTCCAGGATGCCGGTGTAGCGAGGGATGTCCCGGTCGATCGGGAAGCCGAGGAAGAAGTTGAGCGGTGCCTTGGTCCTGGTGCGGAGCCAGTAGGAGCGCTGGTCCGGCGAGGTCGTGTTGCAGAAGATCTTTCCGTCGGAGCCCGGGGTGTCCCAGGCCATGCCCATCTCGATCATGTGCACGTCGACGCCCGCCTGGGCGAGGCGCAGGGCGGCGACGGAGCCGCCGTAGCCGGTGCCGATCACCAGGGCCGGGACATGGGCCCCGGAGGCGATCGGAGCGGCTACGCGTGCGGCTTTTGCCTGGGCTGCGGTGGCGGGAGTCGCGAGGGCCGCGACTCCCAAGATAGAACCGGTTCCAGCGATGAATCCACGGCGCGAGATGCCTTCGGAACCTGTTCTACGCGAGGTTTTGTCACTCATGTGATTTTCCTCACTCTTGGCGTATTAGAACAAGTTCTACATGTTTCTCGGGTGTTAAGCCACCACGTACCGGGAAGTAACTTATGTCAGATCGAGGGTGACCGACCGCTGGGCAGCATGCACACGGTGTCCAGGCCCAGCACGTGGTTGAGCCGGCCGAACGCCAGCCAGGAGCCGAGGCTCATGCTCAGCTCCACGATCTCCAGCTGGCTGTAGTGCGCGGTCATCCGGGTCCAGAACTCATCGTCGAGGCCGTGGTGGTCCAGGGCGTACCGCTCGGCGTACTCGGCGGCCAGCCGGGTGCGGTCGTCGAAGGCGTCGGTGGTACGCCACTCGGTCACCGCGTCGGCGAACTCCTCCTCGACCTTCTGCCCGTCCCGTTCGGTCCGCCAGTCGAGACAGAAGACGCACCCGTTGATCTGCGCGATCCGCAGCCGGGCGGCCTCGAACTCGCGGAGTCCGAGGGTCGTGTGGGCGTACACCGCCATCGAGAACTTCGAGGCGGCGACCCCGATGCCGGGGACCATCTCACCCCACACGTAGCCGATCGCGTCCTTGCCCTCGGGGATGTCGATGTTCATGGTTCTCTCCTTACGAGTTTGCCGACCGCCGGGCGCAGCGGGACGTCGAGCGCGTCGTAGAGTCCGGGTTCCGCGTCCACCAGCCAGTCGATGGCGCTCACCAGGCGGCCGACCGCGGTGGCGTTCCCGCCCGCCGACCGGTTGCCGCCCTCGTCGGTGGCCTCGACCGTGACCTCGATGCGCGGGCGGCCCTCGATGATGACCCGGTGGGCACCGACGCCGTCGGGCGGCATCGGCCAGTCCGGGGCACAGGAGGCGTGGATGCGGGTGACGTGCTCGATGACGATGCGGGGTTCGCCCTCGACGATGCCCTGCACCTCGAACCGGACCGCGCCCTGGGTGCCGGCCTCGAACTCGCCCATCGTCTTGGTACTCACCGTGGCGTCGAGCGCGCGCCGGTCCAGGGTCTCGCGGATCTCGTCGAGTTCGACGCCCAGCGCCCTGGCCATCAGCCGTACCTGCCCGCCCCAGACCATGGTCGGGACCGTCGGCGCGGTCATCGGCGGTTCGTAGTCCATCGGCTGGCCCATGCCGACCAGGTAGCGGACCGAGTCGGGTTGGTCGTAGGTGGAGTAGTCGAAGATCTCCTGGCAGCGGATCACGTCCACGACGGTGCCGAGCCCGCTGATCAGCAGGGGCAGTACGTCGTTGCCCCAGCCGGGGTCGACGCCGGAGACGAAGAGCGAGCCGCCGCCGTCCGCGATGGCGGCCAGTACCGGTTCGCGCAGCTCCGGCGGGGCGCCCCGCTGGTCGTAGAGCGCGTACAGCGAGGGGGTGACGACCACGGCTCCGACCCGGATCGCCCTGATGATGTCGGCGAGGGCCTCGTCGGGGCGGATGTCGCCGGACGCCGCGTACACCACGGCGTGCGGACGGGTGGCCAGCACCGCGTCGATGTCGTCGGTGGCGGCGATCCCCAGCTCGTGGCCGAGGTCGCCGAGGTCGCCCGCGTCACGGCCGACCTTGTCGGGGTTGTGAACGAGCACTGCCGCGAGTTTCAGCGCCGGATGGGCCTCGACGGCTCGGATGGCCGCGCGGCCGACGTTGCCGGTGCCCCAGACAATCGTGGAGAGCATGCGCGGAGAGTAGCAAGCGCTTGGTTTGGTGTATAGTGCCGCCGCCATCTCGACAGCCGGCCCCAGAGGGCGCTGTACGACCGCGACGCGGGCGAGATCCTGACGATCCATAGCGACCCCTATCTCCCAACCGGGTGTCCACAGGCCGTCCCGACTTTCTTCACACCCGGCGTCAGGCCGGTCCGGGAAGCCGTTTTTCACCCGTTGACGCGGTCGTAGCACGTATGTAACCTTTGGCCAACACTACGCAAGAATCTTGCAAAGAAAAGTTCATTTTCTCGCGGCTCTTCGCAACTTCAGGAATGCGCTGCGCCCATGCACCTGCCCCCCATCCGTGTGCGGTGAAGGCGCATGCCTTCACGTCTCGGCCCTGTCGTGCTCGACGAGAGATGGAAGAACGCGAATGAGAAAACCGTACGGACCGTTACGGCTGGTAGTGGCCATGCTGGCAAGCACGGTCGCCACCGGTCTGCTCGTCATGGGGTCGGTCGTGCCGGCCTCCGCCGCGGGCGGACCCAACCTGTCGCCGGGCAAGGCGACCCAGGCCAGCAGTTCCACCGCCGAGTACACGGTGTCGGCCATCAACGACGGCAACCAGAACACCTACTGGGAGAGCGCGAACAACAGCTTCCCGCAGTGGGCGCGGATCGACCTCGGCACCGCCACGAGCGTCGACCAGATCGTGCTGAAGGTGCCCGCCCCGGCCGCCTGGCAGACCCGCACCCAGACCCTCTCGGTCCAGGGCAGCGCCGACGGCACCGGCTACAGCACGGTGGTGGCCTCGGCGAACTACACGTTCGACCCGGCGACCGGTAACAAGGTCACGATCGACTTCAGCGCCGCGACCTACCGCTACTGGCGCGTCAACATCACCGCCAACACCGGCTGGCCCGCCGCGCAGATCTCCGAGTTCGAGATCTACGCCGCCGCCGGCAGCGGCGGCGACACCGAGAAGCCGTCGGCCCCCGGCAACCTCGCCTTCACCCAGCCGGTCTCCGGCCAGATCAAGCTGACCTGGAACGCCTCGACCGACAACGTGGGCGTCACCGGGTACGACGTCTACGCCAACAACCAGCTCCGGGGCAGCGTCGGCAACGTGCTGACCTACACCGACAACCAACCGGCGTCGGCGACCGTGACGTACTTCGTGCGGGCCAAGGACGCGGCGGGCAACGTCTCGGCGAACAGCAACACGGTGACCCGCAACGGCACCGGCGATCCCGGTTCGAACCTGGCCATCGGCAAGGAGATGGTCGAGTCCGGCCACGTGCACACGTTCGTCGCGGCCAACGCCAACGACAACAACACGGCCACCTACTGGGAGGGCAACGCCGGTTACCCGAACACGCTGACGGTCAAGCTCGGCGCCAACGCGAGCATCAGCTCGGTCGTGCTGAAGCTGAACCCGGACACCGCGTGGGGCACCCGTACCCAGAACATCCAGGTCCTGGGCCGGGAGCAGAACGCCACGGGCTACACCAACCTGGTGTCGGCGCAGAACTACACGTTCAACCCGGCCTCCGGCGGCAACACGGTGACGATCGACGTCAACGCCACCGTCGCCGACGTCCAGCTGAAGTTCAACAGCAACACCGGCGCACCCGCCGGGCAGGTCGCCGAGTTCCAGGTCATCGGCGTCCCCGCGCCGAACCCCGACCTGACGGTCTCGGCTCTCACCTGGTCCCCGAACGCGCCGATCGAGACCAACGCGATCACGCTGACCGGCACGGTGCGCAACATCGGCACCGCCGCCTCCGGCGCGACCAATGTCAACTTCTATCTCGGCGGCACGCTGGCAGGCACCGCTCCGGTCGCCGCTCTCGCGGCCGGCGCCCAGGCCACGGTGACCGCGAACATCGGCACCCGCGGCGCGGCCAGCTACTCCGTCAGCGCCAAGGTGGACGAGTCGAACACGGTCTTCGAGCAGAACGAGGGCAACAACACCTTCACCGCGGCGTCGCCGCTGGTGGTCACCGAGGCTCCCGGCCCCGACCTGCAGGTTCTCAGCATCAGCTCCAACCCGCCGAACCCGGCGGTCGGCGCGGCGGTCACCTTCACCGTGGCGGTGAAGAACCGCGGGAACACCGCGACGGGCGCGACCACGGTCACCCGGCTGACGGTGGGCGGCACCACGCTCAACACCAACACCCCGTCGATCGCCGCGGGCGCGACGGTCAACGTGGCCATCAGCGGCAGCTGGACCGCCACCAGTGGCGGTGCCACCATCACCGCCACCGCCGACGCGACCAACGTCGTCGCCGAGACCAACGAGACCAACAACACGCTCTCCCAGGCGATCGTGGTCGGGCGCGGGGCGGCGGTTCCGTGGGTCGAGTACGAGGCCGAGGCCGCCAGGTACCAGGGCACCCTGCTGACGGCCGACCCGCTGCGCACCTTCGGGCACACCAACTTCGCCACCGAGTCCTCCGGCCGGCAGTCGGTGCGGCTGAACAGCACGGGGCAGTTCGTCGAGTTCACCTCGACCAACTCCGCCAACTCGATCGTGGTGCGCAACTCCATCCCCGACGCGCCGAACGGCGGCGGCATCGAGGCCACCATCAGCCTGTACATCAACGACACCTTCGCCCAGAAGCTGACCCTCTCGTCGCGGCACAGCTGGCTGTACGGGAACAGCGACGGCCCGGAATCCCTGACGAACACCCCGCAGGCCGACGCCCGGCGGTTGTTCGACGAGTCGCACGCACTGCTGCCGTCGACCTACCCGGTGGGGACCAAGTTCCGGTTGCAGCGCGACGCCACCGACACGGCCTCGTTCTACATCATCGACCTGATCGACCTGGAGCAGGTGGCACCACCGGCGAGCCAGCCGGCCGGTTGCACCTCGATCACGACGTACGGCGCGGTGCCCAACGACGGGCTCGACGACACGGCCGCCATCCAGCGGGCGGTGACGGACAACCAGAACGGGGTCATCAGCTGCGTGTGGATCCCGGCGGGACAGTGGCGGCAGGAGAAGAAGATCCTCACCGACGACCCGCTGAACCGGGGTCAGTTCAACCAGGTGGGCATCAGCAACGTCACGATCCGCGGAGCGGGAATGTGGCACTCCCAGCTGTACACCCTGACCGAGCCGCACCTGGCGACCGGCGGCATCAACCATCCGCACGAGGGCAACTTCGGCTTCGACATCGACAACAACGTCCAGATCTCCGACATCGCCATCTTCGGCTCGGGCCGCATTCGCGGCGGCGACGGCAACGCCGAGGGCGGGGTGGGGCTGAACGGGCGGTTCGGCAAGAACACCAAGATCTCCAACGTGTGGATCGAGCACGCCAACGTGGGTGTCTGGGTCGGCCGTGACTACGACAACATCCCGGATCTGTGGGGACCCGCCGACGGGCTGGAATTCAGCGGCATGCGCATCCGCAACACCTACGCGGACGGCATCAACTTCACCAACGGCACGCGGAACTCGCGGGTGTTCAACTCGTCGTTCCGCACCACCGGTGACGACTCCCTGGCGGTCTGGGCCAACCGGTACGTCAAGGACCCGGCGGTGGACATCGCGCACGACAACCAGTTCATCAACAACACCATCCAGCTGCCCTGGCGGGCGACCGGTATCGCGATCTACGGCGGCTACGGCAACAAGATCGAGAACAACCTGGTCTACGACACCATGAACTACCCGGGCATCATGCTGGCGACCGACCACGACCCGCTGCCCTTCTCCGGGCAGACCCTGATAGCCAACAACGCGCTCTACCGGTCCGGCGGCGTCTTCTGGAACGAGGACCAGGAGTTCGGCGCCATCACGCTCTTCGCGGCGAGCCGGGACATCACCGGTGTCACCATCCGGGACACCGACATCTACGACTCGACCTACGACGGCATCCAGTTCAAGACGGGAGGCGGCAACATGCCGGGCGTCGCGATCACCAATGTGCGGATCGACAAGTCCAACAACGGTGCCGGCATCCTGGCGATGAGCGGCGCCCGCGGCAGCGCGACGCTGACGAACGTCACCATCACCAACTCGGCCAAGGGCAACATCGTGAAGGAACCGGGGTCGAGCTTCGTGATCACCCCCTAGTCTTCCCGCGCCTGAGAACGACCGGCCATGTGGTGTGCTCCCCAACCTGGACACCCGCATGGCCGGTCGTACCGGTCCTAGGCCGAGGTACGGCGCCGGAACAGCACCGCCGCGACGGGGATGCTGATCACCACGCCGGCGGCCAGCCAGGCGGTGGCGAGCCACCCCGCGTCGCCCATGGGGTGGTCGAGGAGCAGCCCGCGTAGCGTCTTCACCATCGGCGTGGTCGGCTGGTACTCGGCGAAACCGCGGAGCAGGCTCGGCATGGTCTCCGCGGGGACCACGCCATCCGACAGGTACGGGAAGAAGATCACGACGAAGCTGAAGGCACCGGCGGCCTGGGCCGAGGTGACCAGCAGTCCCCAGAGCACCGCGATCGCGGACACCGCCAGGACGTATCCGATGACGAGAAGCAGCGCCAGCGCCCAGTCGGCGAGCGTGGCGTCGGGGCGGAAACCCAGGGCGATCGCCACGGCCAGGGCGATCCCGGTCGCCACCACGTTGCGGACCACCGAGGCGACGACATGCCCGGCGGGCACCACCCAGCCGCTGATGGGCAGGGTCCGGAAGCGGTCGATCATTCCTCGGGTCATCTCGTCCGTGACGCTCACCGCGGTCAACGCGGCACCGTACCCGCCGGACATGAGCAGCACGGTGGGAACGACGAAGTCGATGTAGGTCAGCCCGCTGGACCCGGTGGTGATCGCGCCGCCGAAGACGTAGACGAAGAGGATCATGATGAGCGCCGGCAGCGCGATGTTCACGATGAGCGCGTCGGGGGTGCGCGTCTCGTGGCGCAGCATGCGGGTGACCAGACGCCCCAGATCGCCCATCGTCGTCCCGCTCATACCGCCACCGCCGTGAACTCGAAGAAGACGTCGTCCAGGGTGGGGCTGCGCAGCTCGACCCGCTCGACGGCGATGCCCTCCTCCGCCAGCAGGTTCAGCGTGTGACGCAACTGGTCGGTGCCCTGCAGTGCCAGGGTGACCTCCCGCGCGTCGGCGTCGAGATGCGGTCCGGTGCCGGTGGACAGGACGGTGCCGGCCCGGGAGACGTCCTCGGCCCGTGACAGGTGCAGCACCAGGCGCTCCGCGCCCACCTGGCGCTTGAGAGCGGCCGGGGTGTCGTCGGCGACGACGCGGCCGTTGTTGATCACCGCGATGCGGTCGGCGAGCCGGTCGGCCTCCTCCAGGTACTGGGTGGTCAGCAGGATGGTGGTGCCGGAGGCGAGCAGTTCGCGGATCACCGACCAGAGCTCCGCCCGGCTGCGCGGGTCAAGGCCGGTGGTGGGCTCATCGAGGAAGAGGATCCGCGGTACGGCCACCATGCTCGCCGCCAGATCGAGGCGGCGGCGCATCCCGCCGGAGTAGGTGGAGACCCGGCGGTTCGCGGCGGCGCCGAGATCGAACCGTTCGAGGAGTTCGGCCGCCCGCCGCCGGGCTTCCCGCCTGCCCAGGTGGTGCAGGCCGGCGAACAACTCCAGGTTCTCCCTTCCGGTGAGCAGGTCGTCCACCGTGGCCTGCTGGGCGGTCAGGCCGATGCTGCGCCGTACCGCGACGCCTTCCCGCGCGACGTCGTGGCCGCCCACCGTGGCGGTGCCGCTGTCCGCGGCGAGCAGCGTGGTCAGGATCCGGACCGTTGTCGTCTTGCCTGACCCGTTCGGTCCGAGCAGGGCCAGCAGCGAGCCGGTCGGAACGGTCAGCTCGACTCCGTTCAGCACCCGCGTCGCACCGAAGGATTTGCCCAGGCCACGGGCATGGATCGCGGCGTCGGTCACGCTCGCCCTTTCTGCGTATGTCGTACCGTGTATCTTATACATAGATTAATCTGTACCAGATACATAGTTGGAGTGCCAGGGATTCCGGCGCTCGACGGCAGGGGACCCGTCATGGCGCGAACCGGCGCCGGGTACCGCGGCCCACGCCCGGGTCCGGCGGGAGCCTCGGTCGCCGGGGCCGGCATGACGACAACGGCGCCGAACCGCGGGCGGGGAAAGTGCGGACGCGTCGTCGTGACGATGGACGGCCCTCCGGCGACGTCGGTGCGGCCGTGCCGAGCGGGATGTTCGGCGCCAAGGCTCCCGAGAACCCGCGGGCAGGCGCCCTGGACCGGTCCACGTCGCTGATCCTGACCGGGATCGCGACGTTGGAACCGTCGCGCCGCTAGGCGGGTCAGCCCGCCTGTCGACGCGAGGTGACCAGCCCGCAGTCGTAGGCGGTGGCGACGACATGGGCGCGGCTGGACAGACCGAGTTTGCTCATCGCGCGGTTGAGGTGGGTCTTCACGGTGGCCTGGCTCAGGCACAGCTTCTGGGCGATGTCATGGTTGGACAGCGTCTGGCCGACCAGGGTGAAGATCTCAAGCTCGCGAGCGGTCAAAGCAAAAAGCTGGGACATGTCATGATCGGGCACCGCGGGCGGGGCGGGCGTGAACGCCTCGATCAGTCGCTGGGTACTGGTGGGTGACAGCAGGACGTCCCCGGCCGCGACGGTGTGAATGGCGGACAGGAGGCGCTTGGCCGGGGTCTGCTTGAGCAGGAAGCCGGAGGCTCCGGCGCGCAGCGCCTGGTAGACGTACTCATCGATGTCGAAAGTGGTCAGAATGAGTATCTGCGGGGTACGAGACGCGCCGCCGTCGGCCAGGCTGTCGGCCAGGATGCGCTTGGTCGCGGCGATGCCGTCCATGCCGGGCATGCGGATGTCCATCAAGATCACATCCGGATGGGTGGCGGCGGCGCACTGGACGGCCTCGTGACCGTCCGAGGCCTCACCGACTACTTCAAGGTCCGGGGCGGCGCGCAGGAGGGCGGTCAGTCCCGCCCGGATGAGTTCCTGATCGTCGGCTACCAGAACCCTGATCATCGTCACCTCTCGCTGGTTAGGGCGGCGGGCTCCTGGCCGGGACGGGTGAGCAGGGGAAGGGTCGCCACGACCTGGAATCCGCCCGTGGGGCGAGGACCGGTGGTGATCATGCCCTGGTACAGCTTGACCCGCTCAGTCATGCCGATCAATCCCTGGCCTGGTGTGTTCTGGATCACTTCGACCGGTTGGCCGGTACCGAGGCGGCCGTCGTCGCACACCTGTAACGTCAGGACGCCCGCGCCGTAGGTGAAGGTCACCCGCACCCGGGTGGGCGCGGCGTGCTTGACGACGTTTGTCAGGCACTCCTGGATGATCCGATAGACGCACAGATCCAGCCCCTGGGGCAGGGGCTGCTCGTTGCCGGTCACGGTCACCTCCACCGTCACCCCGGCTGTGCGCACCCGTTCGACCAGTGTTTCCAGGTCCCCCAGTCCGGGCGTCACGTCGTAGCGCGTCTCCCGCTCGTCGTCGGCCCCGATTCGCAGGATCAACAGCAGCAGTCGCATCTCGTCCAGGGCCTCACGGGTGGTGTCGGCGATGGTGGCCAGTGCCGTGCCGGCGGTGGCCGGATCGGTTGACAGCACGTACTGGCCCAGCTCGGCCTGGACCGCGACCACCGACAGATGGTGGGCGACCACGTCGTGCAGTTCGCGGGCGATCCGCGTTCGCTCCTGGGCCACCGCCAGCCGGGCCTTGTTCTCCTGCTCGTCACGCAACTGCCGGGTCAGCTCGGTGAGCCGCCGGTTGCTCTCGATGACCATCCGGGTGGCGTTACCGAAAGCCCAGGTGAAGCCGACGGCCAGCAGCGGCCACACGACGGCCATCCAGAACTTGGTGCCGGGGAACACCATCGAGGAGCACCACCACAGGCCGAAGGTGAGCACCGCCCCCGCCAGTGACACCGCCACGGGCCGCTGGACGGCCACGGTGTACAGCACCAGCAGCGCTCCCATCTTGTTCACCTGGGAGTGGTAGCCGAGTGCCAGATGGACCAGGGACACCGCGCACGAGATCACCAGCACCGTGCACGGTATCCGCCGTCGCAGGGCCAACGGCATGTTCACCGCGATGGTCAGTGCGAGCGACAGGCCGTCCGGCGGACGCGACCCGTACCTGGCATCGCTGAGTTCCCACATCCACATGACGGCGGACAGCGCCACCGCGATCACAGTGTCGACGAGAAGTGGATGCGCTGTGAGAAGTCTCCACCAGGATGTCCTCGCATAGCTGTACATCAGCGCATGCTAGTCATATTCCCGCTGGCCGACATCCCTCTTCATGCCATATACCGCAGGAGGTGTACAAGGCATAACGCAGTAGGTGTAGAAAAAAACAAACTTTGCGCGGTATGTGGTGGATATATCGCTCGGGTAGCTTTATCCCGTCGAAAACGATCGCGATCCTCTTTCTTCGGAGGCAGAGAGGATCCACGCCGACAATCCGTCCACGACCATGATCCGGACCACTTCGGACCACCGACCCCGGGGAAAGGCTCGAAAACGCTCCCGCGTTCACGGGCCGGTGGGTCGGGGTCCAGGTCGGCCCGGCCCGTTAATGGATTATCACTCGCCATCCACCAAGACGGCGGGGCCGACCTGGACATGGCCTCTCCATCGGTCAGCCGACCGGACACGATCCCGATGACATCGAATCTGACGCGACGTCCACGACTTCACATCAGCTTAAATTCCGGCGATTACCTATTAACCGTATTTCCTGGCAGGCCGGAAACCGGGCCGATATCCGCACGGGAGGACGGATCCGCCAATGTCGTTCAACCCGCCCGGTCGCGGCACGACACGTACGCCGGCCCCTGGCGCCGACACTCGCGGTCCTGCCCGTCATGGCGAGGCTGACGCCCGCGGTGTCCTCCGGTTTCCCGCCGCCGGGTCGCCTCGATCCGGGCCCTCCAGGACGGGTCGCCGGGCACCGCGTTGGCAACAGGCGGCCGACGGGAAGGTCAACTCTGCGCGATGGACACTCTGACGTGCTTAAACGCCGTCCGAGGTGTCATAGGTGAGGGCATGGATGCGAACATCGTGTTGCTCGCCATCGTGATCGTGACGGCGCTGTCCTTCGACTTCACCAACGGTTTTCACGACACGGCCAACGCCATGGCGACCTCGATCGCGACCGGGGCGTTGCGGCCCAAGGTGGCGGTCGGGTTGTCGGCGGTGCTGAACTTCGCCGGGGCGTTCCTGTCGCTGAAGGTCGCGGCGACCATCGCGACGGGCATCGTCGACACCGGCGCGATCACCTTGACGGTGGTCTTCGCCGGCCTGATCGGCGGCCTGGCCTGGAATCTGCTGACCTGGTACTTCGGTATTCCCTCCAGTTCCTCGCACGCGTTGATCGGTGGTGTGGTCGGGGCCACGGTGATCGCGGCGGGCACCTCGGCGGTCAAGGGAGCCGAGATCGTGTCCAAGGTGCTGGCCCCGGCCGTGCTCGCGCCGCCGGCGGCGATCCTGGTGGCGGCGGCCGGTACGTACCTGATGTACGTCATCATCGGGAACGCACCGGAGGGGAGCCGCGGGCGAGGGCTCAGGTACGGCCAGATCGGCTCGGCGTCACTGGTGTCACTGGCCCACGGCACCAACGACGCGCAGAAGACGATGGGCGTCATCACGCTGGCGATGATCGCTGCCGGGGCGATCGGCGAGGACGCGGGAACGCCGCTGTGGGTGATCGTGGCCAGTGCGACCGCGATCGCGCTGGGCACCTATCTGGGCGGCTGGCGGGTGATCCGTACCCTGGGCAAGGGGCTGACCGACATCGAGACCCCGCAGGGGTTCACCGCGGAGGGTTCCTCGGCGGCCGTGATCTTCGCCTCCTCCCACTTCGGCCTCCCGCTGTCGACCACGCACGTGTGCACGGGGTCGGTGATCGGCGCGGGCATCGGCAGGCACCTGGACCAGGTGCGCTGGAGCGTCGCGGCCCGGATGGCCGCCGCGTGGCTGGTCACCCTCCCGGCCGCGGCCGTGGTGGGGGCGCTGGCCTGGGCGAGCGCGAGTGTGATCGGCGGCGTGCTGGGCGTGGGGGTGGTCTTCGCCGTCGCCCTGATGCTGTCGGCGGGGCTGTACGTGGCCTCGCAGCGCCGTCCGGTCAACGCCGGCAACGTCAACGACGAGTGGACCGGGCGCCTGGCCCCGGTCCCGGCGATGAGAGAAGGCTGAAGAGGGCTCATACCACCGTGGCGCAAAGATGCGCGTGGCCGGTGTCGTGACGTCGCCACACCGCGAGGGCGATGAGAGCATTAGAGATCAACTTCGTAGCGGTAGCCGCGCCCCCGCAGCGTGGTGATCCGCTGTGGATCCTCCCCGTACTCGCTGAGCTTGCGGCGCAGGGCGAACACGTGCACATCCAGCGTCTTGGTCGGCCCGAACCAGTTGGCGTCCCACACCTGCTCCATCAGCTCCTCGCGGGTGACCACCTCACCGGCGTGGCAGGCCAGCACCGTCAGCAGGTCGAACTCCTTTGGCCGCAGCATGACCTCGTCCTCGGCGATGTAGGCGCGCCGGGCGCGCAGGTCCAGACGCAGGCGGGCGACGGACACACCGGACTCCTGCTGCGACACGGTCTGGCGACGCAGATGCGCCCGCAACCTGGCGAGCAGCTCGGTGAGCCGGAACGGTTTGGTCAGATAGTCGTCGGCACCGGCGTCCAACGCCACCACGACCTCGAACTCCTGGACGCGTGCGGTCAGCACCACGATCACCGCCTGCGACAGGACCGTCCGCAGCCGCCGGCAGACCACCACCCCGTCGGCATCGGGGAGACCGAGATCCAGCAGGACGAGATCGGGGACGAACTGCCGCGCCTGATCCAGCGCCTCACCCCCGGTGATCGCCAGACTCACCTGGTAGCCGCTACTTGACAGCGCCTCGGTCAGCTCCGAACCGATGGACAGATCGTCCTCGACGATCAGTACCCGCGTCATGTATCGATGGTAGGGACACTGGTGGCACTGGGTGTTTCCGCGTACCGGCATCTGGCGGGCCCCCTGACGAAGGCCGGCCACCACCGCGTTCCTCCGGCCGCGTCGCCAGGTCAGGCGTTGTTCACCCGGGAACGTGGCGTGGGAGAACCACGGGCGGCTCCGCTACGCGGAAGCGACGGCGTGCTGGGCGTCGGCGCGGGTGGTGAGGGAGCCGGAGTAGCGGCGTAGGAGGAGTACGGCGGTGGTGGCCAGACCGGTGAGCAGGCCGAGCCAGATACCGATGGTGTCGAGGCCCAGGGGGTAGGCCAGGAGCCAGGAGACGGGGAGTCCGACGCCCCAGTAGCCGATGAGGGTGATCCGGAAGCCGCCCTTGGTGTCGTCGAGGCCACGCAGAAGTCCCACGCCGATGTTCTGCGCGCAGTCGAAGAACTGGAGGAAGGCGGTGACCATGAGCAGGTGGGTGGCGATGCTGAGGGCTTGGTCGGAACCGGAGTACAGGAACGGGGCCAGGACCAGCCGGGGCAGTCCGAGGTAGGCGACGCCGACGACGGTCATGACGGCTGCGGCACAGGCGAGTGCGGTGTTTTTGATGCGTCGTGCGTCATCGATGCGGCCGAGAGCGAGTTCACGGCTGACGTTGATGGACGCGGCGTGGGAAAGGCCGACGGCGACCTGGAAGACGATGTAGACGAGCTGGTTGACGGCGGTGTGCGCAGCGAGGGCCGCAGGCCCGAAAGATCCGGCCATCAGTGCGGTGATGGAGAAGAACCCGGCCTCTGAGCCGTAGGTGGCCGCGATCGGCACACCGAGGCCGATGAGCCGCTTGATGGTGGCCGGATCGGCTTTGGCGGCATTCAGGGCGAGCAAAGGTGCCAGCTCGCTGTCCTTCCTCACCGAGATGTACAGGGCGAGGAAGGACAGGAGGTAGACGCTGGAGGTGGCGACTCCGATGCCGGTCAGGCCCAGACGGGGCAGTCCCCAGGTGCCGTGGATGAGGATCCAGTTCAGGCCCGCGTTGACAGCGATGGACGCGATAGTGATCTGCAGCAGGGCTTGGGGGCGTCGCATGCCGACGGTGAACTGGCGGATGGCCTGAAACCACAGGCAGGGCAGCAGGCCCGGGGCCAGGGCGATCAGCATGCTCTGGGCGCGTTCGACGACCGCGGCGTCTTGTCCGAGCCAGGTCAGAGCCTGGCCGATGAGGATCATGAGGGCGCCCCCGGCGATACCGGCGAGTGTGGCCACGGCCATGCTCGCCCGGATGATCCTGTGCACCTCCTCTTGTGTTTCTCCCTTTCCTGCGGCTTCCTTGTCCTTGCCGTCGCTGGTTGCGGCCTGCTCGGCGCGGGCCGCGGCTGCTGCTATCTGGTTGCCGACGGAGGTGAGCAGACCGACGCCCATGGTGCGCAACTGATTGAAGATGACGATGGCCAGGCCGCCCGCGGCCAGTTCCCGAGTGCCGAGCAGACCCATCATCACGGTGTCGGTGGTGGTCAGGGCGACCTGGGCGAGCTGGGTGAGGATGAGCGGGACGGCGAGGGCGGCCAGGGCGCGGCTGTCGCGGAGAAGGGTGGTCAGCATGGGGGTTATCGGTTCCTGCGCGGTTCGGTGGGGAGCTCGCCGATCTCCCGTTCCGCTTCGGGATCGAGAAGGTCGCGGGCTTGCGGCCAGTCGTCGTCGAAGACGGTGTCCATGTGGTTTTCTCCTCCGTCGTTGACGAGGGTGACCATAGTCGTGTCCGGAGGAGGTGACGACAGGCGGGTCAGTTCCCTGTGAACGACGCCGCCCGCGGAGCCGCCGGTGGGGGCACCACCGGCCGGCGCCGTCCCCACCTCGGAGAAGGTTGTGGCAGGACTCTTCGTTCCGCTGTTCTCCGACCTCGATGTCTTGCCCGGGACGGATGACATTAGGATAGCCAACCCTAAGCAACATCATTGCTTTGCAGTGGATCGAGGACGTACGTGGATATCAACAGGCGCCAGATGCTGTGGGCCGGCGGAGCGATCGGCATGGCGGCACTGCTCGCCGCCTGTTCGGGGGGCGGCGACGGCTCGGCCGAGCCTGCGGCCGCGGCCGCGGACGGCACGCCCAAGAAGGGCGGCACCCTGCGGATCGGCGCCCTCGGCCGGGCCAGTGCCATCACCCGCGACCCGCACGGCACCCAGGGCAACGAGAGCGACTACCTGGTCCTTGCCCTGGTCTACGACACGCTCACCGTGCCGGGCGCCAAGCCCAACACCATGCCGCGCCTGGCCACCTCCTGGGAGTCCTCAGAGGACCTGAAGACCTGGCGCTTCAAAATTGCCCAGGGGGCCGTCTTCCACGACGGCGGCCCGGTCACCGCCGAGGACGTCGTCTGGTCGCTACGCCGCCTTCGCGACACCCCGTCCGGCGCCGCGCGTCTGCCCGGTATCAAGACGGAGAACATCACCGCCGACGGCACCGACACCGTCGTGCTGGTCTCCGACTACGCCAACGCCGAACTCCCGCTTCTGACGCGCCTGACCACGTTCGTCCTGAAGAAGGACACGTCCGACGACGCGCTGGAGAAGGCGCCGGGCACCGGCCCGTTCAAGCTCGACTGGTACCGCGGCGGCAACGCCCGCCTGGTACGCAACGACCAGTGGTACGGCGGCACCGTCCACCTCGACGCCATCGAGGTGACCATGTTCGAGACCCCGCAGGCGATGGCCAACGCCCTGCTCGCCGGGCAGATCGACGTCGCTTCCAACGCCGGTGCCATCGCCGCGAGGACCGCCCAGTCCCGCAAGGACATCCAGGTCGTCCGCCGCCCCAACGACATGTCGATGCCCCTGGTGATGCGTACCGCGAGCGGCCCGTTCGCCGACGCGCGCGTCCGGGAGGCACTGCGTCTGGTCGTCGACCGTGAGGCCATGGTCAAGCAGGTCCTGTCGGGGTACGGCACCGTCGCCAACGACATCATGGGCACCGCGGACCCCAACTATGCCAAGGACATCCCGCAGCGCAAGCGTGACCTGGCCACGGCCAGGCGGCTGCTCACGGAGGCGGGGTTCGACTTCTCCAAGACCTACGAGCTGGTCACCACCGAGGACATCCCCGGACTCGCCGAATCCGCGACCCTGTTCGCCTCCCAGGCCCAGGAGGCAGGCATCAAGATCAACATTGTCAAGCAGGAGTCCGGCGCCTTCTACGAGAAGACCTGGCTCAAGGGCGACCTGTACACCACCTACTGGGGCACCAACGACTCCGTGGTGTTCTTCGCTTCCAAGACCATGGTCGGTGAGGCCGGGCAGAACGAAGCCGCCTGGGCCGACAAGGACTTCGACGCCGCCTACCGCAAGGTCCTCGCCACCACCGACGCCACGGCACGTGCCACGGCCCTGCACGACCTGCAAAAGATCGAGTTCGACAGGTCCGGCTACCTGCTGTGGGGCATGGCCGACGGCATCGACCTCGCCACCGACAAGGTCCAGAACCTGCCCAGACTCGCCGGCTACGGCCGTGTCCAACTCGAGAACGTGTGGCTGCGTTGAGCCGGACGGCCAAAAACAGCGCGGTGGCCACCGCGCTGTGCCGTACCGCCCCCCTTCTCGCTCGCGTCGCCGCGGTCGTGGCCCGGCGTGTGCTGATGCTCGCCGTGCTCCTCGCCGTGGTGTTCGCCGCCGTGGAACTCCTGCCCGGCGACGCCGCCACCGCGACCGCCGAACGGGGCGAAAGCGCCGCCGACGTGGCAGCACGACGTCACCTGCTCGGCCTGGACCGGCCCGTGTGGGAACGCCTCTGGGACTGGATGACCGCCCTGCCCACCGGCGACCTGGGCACCTCCGCCCGCGGCGAGAAGGTCACCGACCTGCTCGCCGACCCCTTCCCCAACACCCTCCTGCTGGGCGTGAGCGCCTTCGCCCTCACCGTCGCCGCATCGCTGGTCCTGGGGTGCTGGGCTGCGGCCAGGCCCGGCGGCCTGACCGACCGGATCATCGGGCACGTGGCCACCTCCGCGTTCGCCGTACCCGAATTCGTCGTCTCCGTCGCGTTGTTGCTCGTCCTGTCGCTGTGGACAGGCTGGCTGCCCGCCGTCACCGTCACCGGCGCCGACGGCGCCCCCGCCACCTGGACCATGCTGATCATGCCGGTGCTGGCCCTGGTCATCCCCCAGACCGGCTGGAACACCCGGATCGTGCGCGGCGCACTCGCCGACCAGGCCGCCACGCCGCACGTCGAAGCCGCCCACCTGGACGGCCTGCCAGCCCACCAGGTGGTGCTGCGCCACGCCCTGCCCGGCGCGGTACCCGCCATCGCCACCGGCATCGCGACCTCGACCGGCATGCTCCTGGGCGGCGCCGTGGCCGTGGAGACCCTGTTCAACTATCCGGGGATCGGCAGCGTCCTGGCCGGTGCCATCGCCAACCGGGACACGCCGCTCATCGCCGGCGTCGTCATCTGCGCCGGTGCCACCATCAGCCTCGTTCTACTGGCCGCCGACCTGATCCGCGCCCGCGTCCTGGGAGTACGCCCATGAGCGCCATCACCACCGCGGCCCCCCGGCCCCGTGCTCTGCGCCGCATCGCACCCGGTCTGCTTCTCGTCCTGCTTGCCCTCATCGGCCCGCTGCTGGCCGCCCACCCCATCGACACGCCGATCACCGCCCCTTACGCGCCGCCCGGCGACGGCGCGCCTCTCGGCGGCGACCAGCTCGGACGTGACGTTCTGAGCCGTCTCCTGGACGGCGGCACAGCCCTGATCGGCAGCGCCCTGATCGTGGCCGTCGTCATCACCCTGCTGGCCACCCTCCTGGGCTGCTTCGCCGTCTTGCGCCCCACCCTCGGTCACGCCGTCGAACGCACCGCCGACGTTGTCATCTTGCTGCCGCCCATCCTGGGCATCATGCTTCTGGCCCTTGCCTGGCCCGGCGGCGGACGCGTGGCCGTCATCATCGCAGCCATCGTCCTGGGCACCCCTTACGCCGTCCGCATCGTCGCCAGCGCCGCCGCTCCCCTCACCAGGGCCGGCTATATCGAAGCCGCCACCGCCCGTGGCGAAAAGCTCTGGTACCTGGCCCTGCGCGAGCTGCTGCCCAACCTGCGCGCCACCGTGCTGGCCCTGTTCGGCCTGCGCTTCGTCGAAGCCGTCTACGTCATATCCATGGCGGGCTTCCTGCAAATCGGCCCGCAACCCCCCGCCGCGGACTGGGCGTTGATGATCCGCGAGAACGCACCCGGCATCCTCCTCAACCCCTGGGCCGTGGTCGCTCCCGGCTTGGCCATCGCCGCCCTCGCCGTCAGCGTCAACCTCGCCTCCGCTTCACTCACCCCTCGCTTCGCACGTAAGGCGGTGACCGTCTCGTGAGCTACTTCGCCCGTTCAGCCGCCTCCCAGGGCGTCCCGGACGAAACGACCACCCCGGCCATGAGCGGTGCCGCGCCCCTGGTGAGAGTCACCGACCTCGAAATACGCATTCCCGGTGGCCCGGTCCTGCTCCGGCCTGTCGGCCTGAGCATCCACGCGGGCCAGATCATCGCACTGACAGGCGTCTCCGGATGCGGCAAGACCACGCTGCTCCGCGCCGTTCTCGGCCACCTCCCGACAGGCGCCGTCATATCCGCCGGAACCCTGGACGTCCTGGGGCACGATCCCTCGGCCTTGTCTCCCGAGGCACTGCGCGAACTGCGACGCAACCGCCTCGCCTACGTCGGGCAAGACCCCGGATCCGCCCTCAACCCACGGATGAAGATCCGTCGGCTGGTCGCCGAGACTGCCACCGACACCAGTGAGCAGGCCGTCCTCGGCCTGCTGCGCGAATGCCGGCTGCCCACCGACGACGGGCTGCCCGACCGGCGGCCAACCGCCGTCTCCGGCGGCCAGCAACGTCGCGTCGCCCTCGCCCGCGCGCTGGCCCGCACCCCGGACATCCTGCTGCTCGACGAGCCCACCGCCGGACTCGACACCGCGCTGCGCGACGACATCGCCGACCTGCTACGCCACCTCGCGAACACGCGTGACCTAGCCATCATCATGGCCTGCCACGACCCCGAACTCGCCGATGCCTGCGCCGACCGCGTCGTCCGCCTCTGCCCACCGCCGCAGCCCCGCCCGTCCGCCCCCCGATCCGCATCGTCCACGGGCACCCCGGAGAAGAAACCCTCCACGGCCGAGGGGATCGCCGCACACGGCCTCAGCGTCGCCTTCCGGCATCGGGGCGGCATCCAGCACGCCCTCGATGCCGTGGACTTCACCGCACCACCCGGCTCCGCCACCGGCATCGTCGGGCCTTCCGGCTCCGGAAAGACCACCCTGCTACGCGTCCTGGCCGGCCTGCACAAGCCCGACTCCGGTACCCTTACCCTCCACGGTCATCCCCTCGCCGCCACGGCGCGTAGCCGGCGACGCGAACACCTCCGGCGCGTCCAACTGGTTCCGCAGAACCCGCTGGACGCACTCAACCCCTCCCGCACCGTCGGCGCCGCTCTGGCTCGTCCGCTCCGGCTGCACCGCTCCCTCACCAGGAACCAGGCACGCGACCGGGTCGCGGAACTACTCCGGCAGGTCGAGCTACCCGCCGACTTCGCCCACCGCTATCCCGCCGAGCTGTCAGGCGGCCAGCGTCAGCGCGTCTCCATCGCCCGCGCCCTGGCCACCGAACCCGACTACCTGCTCTGCGACGAGATCACCTCCGCCCTCGACCCGGACACGGCCACCGCCATCATGGAACTGCTGCAACGCCTGCGTACCGAACGCGACATGGCCATCGCGCTGGTCAGCCACGAACTTCACCTGATCGGCGCCTACACCGAGACCATGCACCTACTGGACACCGGCAGGCTCACCCAGTACGGCCCCACCGCAACGCTCCTGCCGACCGTTTGACTCATCTGATCCCGCGAATCGGCCATATCCACGGCCGGCGCCACGAGCACGGTCGGCAGCACCGCGGGGCCGTTCATGACCGAGTTCGGCAAGCTCCTCGGCCAGAAGCCCACGGCCGACCAGGCGCGGCCCTTG